>NZ_WKFA01000017.1:0-124554 GCF_021605325.1 Pseudomonas sp. PA-7-1E | reverse complement strand
GGTGCTTGCAGCGGCAAAAAAGGCTGAAATAGACGGCAGGTTTGACCGGGATTTGAGCGGCTACCGTTTTTTGAAAGTGTCGATGGCGAAGTAGCCGGAAAACAGGGGCTACTTCAGACCATCCCTAATGCCGTTCAGTTAAGGCATTTTGTAGGAGCGAGCTTGCTCGCGAAAAACTCACAGGCGCCGCGCTCATTCAGGAAGCACACATTATCGTTGACGTTTTTCGCGAGCAAGCTCGCTCCTACAGAGGGCGATATACGCTTAACTGAACGGCATTAAGGCAAGCCCCACCTGTGAGAACGAGCGGGTACAGCAACGAGGCTATGCTGGCGCAGGCCTTTGACCAAGCAGCACGCTGAGACGCTCGGCAATCTGCTGCGCTGGCCAGTCACGCTCATCGCGCAATAGCCGTCCCAGGCTTTCGACAGTGCCCACCAGGTCGTCCCGCTCCAGCCCCAGCGCCGCCTCGTGCAGACGCTGAACTGCCTGCAACGCTTGGCTTCGCTCGCGCAAGGCCAGTGCCTCGATCAAGTCGTTGAAGGCCGTGCGCAGGATATGCGACTCCTCCTCTGGCTCTTCCTTGGGCATTGCCGGCAGCGGACCTTGCGGCATGTCACACCAAAGCTCGATCATCTGCTGCAACTTGGCCGGTGTAACCGGCTTGACCAGCACCCCGTCGAGCCCCGCATCAAAACAACGCTCAAGGTGCTCGTTATCGCTGAAGCCCGCGACAGCTACAAGCGGACAATGGGCACGCTGCAACACCTGCTCCAACTCACGAAAGGCGCCCGCCAGCGGCTCGATTTCACTGTTTGGCAAGTCGCAATCGATCAATACCATATCGACCCGTCGCACATTGAATAGCGTCAACCCTTGGGCGCCATCAACCGCCAGCAACACCCTACAACCCAGCGCTTGCAGGTGTGCAGGCAGTGTCTGTTGGCCGGTCACAGGCGCCTGCACCACCAACACGTGTACACCGTTACCCTCCACTTGGGCCTGCGCCGCTTCAGCCTGGGGTATATCCAGGGTCTTGGCCCACTCGACAGACAGTTTGACTTCAACCTCAGTACCCACGCCTTGGGTGCTGTTGAGGGTCAGCTCACCCGACATCAGCCTCACGAGGCGACGGCAAATCACCAGGCCAAGCCCGCTACCACCGGTACGTTTGTAAGAGTGCTTGGCCCGTGCATAGGGCCGAAACAGGCTGGCCTGCGCCTGCTGTGACAAGCCAATGCCGCTGTCGATGATGCGGATCAGCACGTGCGGCACAGGAACCTCTGGCCATTCAACCACCTTGAGCTGCACCTCCACCCCGCCTACCTCAGTGAACTTGACCGCATTGGAGATCAGGTTGCGCAGCACCTGACTCAAGCGCATGCCCTCCAGCATCAAGGGGCCGCTGGGGCGTTCACCACTCAATGTCAGCAACAGGCCTTTTTTTTCGGCGCCGGCGCGATACTCCTCCACCACCTGCTGGACTAAGGCCCAGAGGTCCACAGGCTCCAGGGTCAGGGTCAGTTCCCCGGCCTCCACCCTGGAAATGTCCAGCACGTCATCCACCAGCCGCAGCAAGGTATTGGCGCCGCTGTTGGCCAATTGAGTGAAGTGGCGCTGCTGTTCGTCCAGCGGTGTGTGCTCCAACAACTCGATAGCCGCCAGCACCGCGTTCATCGGCGAACGCACTTCATGGCTGACCACCGCCAAAAACATCGCCTTTTCCCGCTCGCTCTGCACGGCCTGGCGGCGCTGACGACGGCTTTGCCAGGCGAACGCGATCAACAGCAGCATCACCGACAGCAACAGCCACAACTCACCCTGGAAATGCTCGGCGATGTCCTTGATCGTCGGAATGTCCAGGTTCATGTCATCGAACCAGGCGTCATAGATCGCTTTGCGCTCATCGTTGCTGATGGACCCCAGCACTTTTTCCAGGATCGACAACAGGATCGCGTCGCTGTCACGCACCGCCATGCTCACGCCGGTGTGCAATTGCGGCACCACCCCGGATACTTGCAACACCCCCTGATACTGCCGGGAAAGATAGGGGATCAGTAACCATTCAGAGGCGATGGCGGCATCCGCCCGACCGTCCTTGACCATCGCCATGATGTCGACAGCGTTCTGGCCGGAGATCACCGTTATGCCGGGGACTTTCTGCTGCAAAAACGCCTGATACCCCTCGCGCCCCAACATCACCAGGCGTTTGCCGGCAAGTTGTTCCAGGTCCACGAATGGCTGTTGGCCAAAGCGGCTGACGAGGATGGTGGAACTGGTGTTGTAGGGCGTCGTATAGCGCATGCCCAGGTCCTTGACCGGATCGTCGTCGCGGCGCCGGGTTGGCAAGATATCCACCTCGCCGCTGATCAGCATGTCCTTGCGGGCGCTACGATTGCCGGTGACCACCGACTGAAAATGCAGGCCCGTACGCGCCGCAATCAAACCCAGGTACTTGGCCGATAGCCCACGCAACTGGCCGTCGCTGATGTACTCGAAGGGCAGCAGGTTGTCGAACACACCGACACGCAGCACGGGGTTGGCGGCGATCCAGTCACGCTCTTGCTGGGTCAAGGTCATCGACGGCGGGTCGGCCTGCGCATCGGCCAGGCCCGCGCTTGCCAGCAGCAACCACCCCAGCAGCAGGCGCAACCGTACAACCTTCATTGTTGCGTCATCGGCGGCGGCGCGACCATGGCCAGCATGTCCAGCGGGGTCTCCTCGCTCACGGCACGCCAGTGCTGAACCAACGCCTGAAGCGTGTGCACGTAAACCGGGTTGCCCCAGCCCTCCTCTGCCCGCAACAGGTTCTCCATGTGCGCGGCCGCCTGGGCCAGGGCCGGCCATTCGATGATCAGTGCCGCGCCGTGTAACCGATGGGCAACATGGATGGCCGAAGGGCGATCACAGAGCGCCATCGCCCTGAGCAGGCTCCCCAGGTCGGCCGCCATCTCACGGTTGATAGCGGCCTGATCAAGTGTCGGGGCCATCAAGCTGGCACGCGGTGCCGCCAACGTGACGCCGCACCATTGCTCGATCACGTCACTCAACTGCCCCAGACGTATGGGCTTGCTCAACGCCCCATCCATGCCCGCCGCCAGGCAGCGTTGAAGGTGCTGCTCGCCGGTCAAGGCGGAAATGGCAATGATCGGGCAGCGCGCTCGCCCCCATTGCTGTTCGAGCGCCCGCAGTTCGCAGACCAGGCTGTAGCCGTCCTGATCCGGCAGGTCGCAGTCCATCAATACCAACGCGTAAGCGCGCTCAGCGAACCGCACGCGGGCCTGGGCCGCATCGGCGGCAATCACTGGCACACAACCAAACCCGCTGATTTGCGCCCGCAGCACTTCCTGGTTGGCCAGGGTGTCTTCCACCACCAGCAGCTGCAAACCATCGGTGACATGCAAAGGCATTGGGGCTGGGGCTCGCGTCGGTTCAGCGGCCTCAGGGGCAAGGGTTGCGGGCAAGTACAGGTTGATACACGTCCCCACTCCCGGCTCGCTGCGCAGGGTCAGCGAGCCTTGCATCAAATCGACCAATTGCCGACATATCATCAGCCCCAGGCCGCTGCCTCCCGCACGCTTGTAGGACTGACTCGCCTGGGCATAAGGCCGGAACAAAGAGGCCTGCACCGCTTCGCCCATACCGATGCCGGTGTCGCGGACTTCAACCTGCAACTGATGCTTACCGTCCAGCAAGTCTTCCAGGCGCAGGGTGATGTCAACAGCGCCGGTATCGGTGAACTTGATGGCGTTAGACAACAGGTTATGAAACACCTGCGTCAGCCGCGAACGGTCAAGCCACAACGACGGCAGGGGTGTCTGCACGCTCACATTCAGACTCAAGTGTTTTTCCCCCGCACGCAGGCGATGCAAGCCCACTACGCCATGCACCAGCGCGATGACATCCGTCGCCTCAAGTGTCAGACGTAACGCCTTGGCCCCTGAATCCGGCCGGTGCAGCACATCATCGAGCAAGCGCACCAGCATATTGGCGCCGCTGTTGGCCAAGTGCGCGAAGTGGCGCTGCTGGTCATTGAGTCGGGTGTGCCACAGCAGCTCCATGGCCGCCAGCACGGCGTTCATTGGCGAGCGTATTTCGTGACCCATCACCGCCAGGAACATGGTTTTTTCCTGCTCGTTCCGCTCGGCCTGCCGCTGCTGGCGGTAACCGCGATAGACCAGCACACACAAGCCAATCAACGCCAACATGCCCAGGATCAAAAGATGCAAGTAATGGCTGGCGATGTCCCACAGGGTCGGCGCATCTACCTCCAGGTCCCGGTACCAATGCTCGTACATCGCATTCTGTTGTGAGGGGCTGATCGAGCCTAGGGCTTTGCCAATGATCGAGGCCAGCATGGCGTTATCGGTGCGCACCGCCATGTTCACATCCAACATGCTGCTGCCCACCACGCCAGAAATTTCCAGCACGCCCTGAAACTGTCGATACAAATAGGGCATCAAGAAGGCTTCGGAGGCCACGACTGCATCGGCACCACCGTCCCGGAGGGTGTTCAGCATGGCCAAGGCCTGGGGGCTTTTGATCAGAGTGGCTCGGGGTGCCCTTTTTCTGAGCAACTGCTCGTAATACTCCACATCGGGGATCACGACCGTTTTATCTTGTAGCTGGTCAAGGTCAAAAATATCGGCGTCGTCGACACGGGTCACGATGATCGGCACGGTAGTGTCGTAGACCAGCGCGGTAAGATCCTCGATAGGCGGCTCGTCACGAAAGCGAAAGTGCGAAGACAGCAGGTCTACCTGGCCATCCAATAGCATGCGCTCACGTGCAGCCCGGGTCTTGACCGGCACATAGGTGAATTCAAGCCCCGTGGCATCGCGCACATATTGCAGGTACTGCACCGGCCGCCCTTGCAGCACGCCATTACTCATGTACTCGAAGGGGACCAGGTTTTCCATCACCCCCACTCGAAGGACCGGATGCTGCGCTATCCACAGCCGCTCCTGCTCCGTCAGCTCAACCGGCGCCGCACAGGCAAGCGCGGCATCCAGCATCAGCAACATGAATAAGAGGGCACCCGGTCGCCATCGCCTCATGGTGAGCCGATGATTTTATTGAGCTTGAACAGTTCATTGTTCGAGGTGACCCCCAATTTGCGAAACGCTGAGGTTTTCTGGGTGCTGATGGTCTTGATGCTGCGATTGAATTTTTCTGCGATTTCACTCACGGTCATGCCCGCCAGATAGCAGCGGATCACCTCCTGCTCACGGCTGGTCAGCTCGGCCTGGACCAGGGCATCCGAGGCTTCGCTGGGGTCTTTGCGCGTCTCGCTGGTGACGGTTTCCGCCAGGCGATACGTCATGTCGGTGCTCAGGTACACCGCGCCGGAGACCACCTTGCGAATGGCCTTGACCACTTGCGTCATGTCCTCGCCCTTGCCAACAAAGCCACGGGCACCGACCCGCATGGCCAGGGCCACGGTAGCCGGGTCATGATGGGCGGACAACACCAGGATCTGGCAACTGGGAAACTTGACCCGCAAGGCGCGGATCAGCGATACGCCATCCATCTCGTCGGGGCTCAGGGAGAAATCCAGCAGCAGCAGGTCAGCCGGAGCGCTGACCAGGCCGGCGAGCAAGTCGCGGCTTTTTTCATAAATGCCAACCACGTCAAAGTTGGCCTCGGCCGCCAAGGTGTTGGCGAGCCCATGCCGAACAACAGCGTGGTCATCCAATAGAGCAATGCGTACAGGTTTCATCGTATTCGAACCCACTTGGCCCCGCTTAGGTGGCGCGGTCAAACAACAGGGACAGCTATTACGGCACTTCAAGGAGTATATGCAACAACCGCCAAAGGGCACGCCCGCCTACCGCTGTTTTTGCGCGCGTCGGCGTGGCCTGCGTTTAGCGTTAAACACTCTCGATGATGTGCTTGATCCGAAACAGCTCGTTGTTGGACATCACGCCCAACTTGCGAAAAGCCGAGGCCTTTTGCGAACTGATGGTCTTGATACTGCGGCTGAATTTTTCAGCAATTTCGGTGATGGTCATGCCCGACAGGTAACAGCGGATCACCTCTTGCTCCCGCGCAGACAAGCTGACAAAACGCATCGCGTCATCGCGTGATTGCTCCTCACCGTCATAGTTGACCGCCGTGGCTTCGGCCACCCGATAGGCCATGTCAGCACTCAGGTAGACAGCGCCCGAGGCCACCAGCCGCACTGCGCTGATCAATTGGCTCATGTCTTCACCCTTGCCGATAAACCCACGGGCACCGACGCGCAGGGCAAGAATCACCGTGGCCGCGTCATGGTGAGTGGAAAACACCAGGATTCGGCAGCCCGGGTACTTTACCCGCAGAGCACGGATCAGCAGGATGCCATCCAGCTCATGAGGGCCGAGCACAAAATCGAGCAACAACACCTCGGCCGGGTGTGTCAGCAGGCCGGCCATCAACTCACGACTGCGAGCGTAGACCCCCACCACTTCAAAATCAGGTTCCTGTACCAACCGATTGACCAAACCATGCCGCACGATTGCATGATCATCCAGCAAAGCAATTTGTAGGCGTTTCATAAATGACGGAACACTCTGTATAGCGTGCAAAAAAATGGACAACAGCGCTGCCTCACTCTGAATAAGTTAAGGTCCTCTCAGACTCATCCATTTCATCAATTACATCCGTGCAACTGAACATCACACGCCACACGCTCACTCCCTATAACTTAACGCGCACAGGCTCACCATCGCAGTTAAAAAATGCGCCAATTCTTCACAATAACAACGGTATAAAACTTAATAGATCTGCGAAAAACTTAATATAAGAAAACTCCTAAAAACCAAGAGCTGACCTACACACATCAAGTTCCAATACTTACCTGCCCGCCAAACTTTACAGCCTCAGCCGTTCTTTTCCCGCTCAATCACAAAGTTCAAGAAGGCGTCTATTTCCATCGGGCGCGCCAGCGCATAGCCCTGCCCTACCCGGCAACCCAGGCGGTGCAGCAGGGGGATCGTGGACTCGTCCTCGATCCCCTCCGCCACCAGGCTCAGGTTAAGCAGACCTGCCCAGTTCACAATGCCTGCGATCACCTTGCGTGACGAGGCGTGCTGCTCGACACCGCGCACAAACGAGCCGTCGATTTTCATTTCATCAAACGACAGGTTCGCCAACAGCTTGAAAGTGGCTGCGCCGCTGCCGAAGTCATCCAGCGAAACCTGAAAACCCTTGGCGCGAATAGTCGTCAATGACGCCGAAAGATGCAGCTCATCCGGCTCCTGCACATCTTCGGTCAGTTCGACTTTCAGCAAGCGGCTCGGCAGATCTGCCTGGCGCATGCGCAAGGCCAGGCGCTCGGCAAAATTGGGGGTGCACAGGGTCTTGGCCGACGCATTCACCGCGATAGGGATCGTAATGTTTTCGCGCTTTAACGCTAGCATCACGCGCAGAGTCCACATCTCCACCAGGCTGAACAGCAACAGGTCCAGGCCGAGACGGTTGACCAGCGGCATCAACACCGCAGGCGGAATTTCACCAAAGCGCGGGTGCTTCCAGCGCACCAACGCCTCAGCGCCGACGATGCGCCGGCTCAGCAACTCGAACTGTGGCTGAAAGACAAAGCGCAATCCCTCGCCGGTGGTCAGGGCGTTGATGACTTCATCCTCAGCCAGCGACTCAAACGTCATGGCCTGCAGCTTGGGGTCCGGTTGAGCGAGGGTCAGCAGCACCGTGCGCAAGGCATCGCCCAGCTCCAGCGGGCCACCGTCACGCAAGATCTGCACGCTGATTCCCGCCGACTGCGCCAGGCGCGAATGGGATTCCAGTGCGCTGATGGCTACGCCGCCCATGTGCTTGACCCACAACTGCTTAGCGGGCGCTTCGCACGCCGGTGTAACTGTTGCTTCGATCAAATTTTCCTGCACATTCAGGGTGGTTTCGCCGGTCCAGAAAATACTCGGAAACTGCATTAACGTACCCGCGTCATGCAGTGCTTTGAGCACACTTGGCAACATCAAGCCATCGCCACACTCGGAGCGGATTTCGCACACGATGATGTCCACGCGGTGCGCGCTTAACCACGCCTGCAGCGCCTCCAGCGAGGCGACCGTGGCCAGCGGCGTGACCCCCATGCCACCCAACGCAGAGGCGAGGCGCAAGACACACGCAGGGTCGGTTGCCAACGTGATCACGCGCAGGGCGCTGAACTCGTTAGGCACGGCGGCATTTAAGATCATGACAAAGAATTTCCCGAGATTGTTTCAGCGAAAAAGCTTATCAGTGCCTAAAAAGAAGCAAATAGGAATGGGACTAAAAGCATAAAACTGAGGCGGTGGCGGGTCCCGCGAAAAGCGTGCAATAGCTCACATCAGGATTAATTGGATTCCAGCAACGGTCTGCCCGAGCGCTGTTTTATTTGCACATCCACCCGATCCATGACGCGCGCCAGAATCGATCGGTCCGGAACACCGGAGGCAATAAAGCCGCAGCGTTGCGCCGTGACTGGATTATCGGGAAACGCTTGCAGGGTCACGCCCTGATAAATCAATGAGTGTCTGACACACGCGTACTCCTCAAGCATTTGCTTAAACTGTGCGCCCGCCGCGTGCACGGTTTCTTCATTGATCACCAACAGATCAAATACATCCCTTGCGTTATCCAATAACGTAATCAACACCTTGAGGGAATCGACAGGCACAACGCGGTGGTATCCCAAATGGCCAAGGTCTTTTTCAATACTCATTCGCCGGGTGGCATCGCTATCTACCAACGCGATCCGCAAACGTGGATTGGACATAAAAGCCCTCCTGATTGACATCAAATATTGCTGCGCGAGTTCAACTGGGTCGCCAGCCAGGCCAACGCGCGCGCAGCGTTCATGGGACGAGCACAGAGATAGCCCTGGGCCTCGTTGCATCCCAGCTTCAGTAATCCCTGGCGCTGGTTTTCGTTCTCGACGCCCTCCACCACCACTCGCATGCCCAGTGCCTCGCCCAGTGCCAATGTGCTACTGACCACGGCACGGTTGCGCGCACTGCTTTGAAGATCGCGGGTAAATGCGGCGTCCAGTTTGATTTCGGTAAACGGCAACTGGCACAGGCGCTCCAGCGAGGAATAGCCGGTGCCGAAGTCATCAATCGACAGGCCGGCACCCATCATGCGCAGTCGTATCAGGGTGTCGAGCACGGCGGGAGAAACTTCCAGCAGGCCGCATTCAGTGATTTCAAACGTCAGACGACACGCAGCAATGGCGTGGGATTGGAGTGAATCGCAAAGACGCGGCAATAATGAGCCACGACCGAGCTGGTCGGACTCCAGGTTGAATGCCAGCGATAAGACCTGCTGCTGCTCTGCCGACTGCTGCAAGAACTCAAGGCCTTGTTGCAACAGCGCGAAGAACAGTTCATCCAATGCGCCAACTTGAGCGAGCAGCGGCAAAAAATCTGCCGGATACAACAGGCCGTACTGTGGATGTTGCCAACGCGCCAGCACTTCAAAACCGCGCACGTGCCCCGTGCTCAAATTGAACTTGGGCTGGAAGAACGCCTTGAACTCATGCCTTGAAAAACCCCCAGCCACGCAGGCCTTGCTCAAGAACCCAGACCGGCTGCTTCGGCGCGCCTGCTTTGTCGGCGCGCCAATCCTCTCCAAGTAGCGGCTGAGCATAGGCGCAATGGCGCTTGCTGGCACCGGGAAGTCCACATAACCCAATACACTGATGCCCAACAGGCCTGCCATGCGATCAATTGCATCGTGCAGGTCCGTGCCATGGGCGCTGAACATAATGAGCGCTTTAGCCAAGTGGCCACGGCCGAGCACTTCGATGGCCCTCAAGCCGTGTGCGCCCTCGTCCTTCAAGTTGCACAAGGCGATATCGACAGGCCCGGTACGCTCGAGCAACTCAACGGCCGCCACGACATCGGCAACGGCGGCCACCTCTTCACACCCGACCTCCCGGAACACCTGGGTGGCAACAAGCCGCTTGAACGGGTGTTCTTCGATGACCAGAACACGAATAGGTAGGAAGGACATGGCAGAGCACACATAAGTGGGGATGTGCGAATTATCGGCAGACCTTCAGCCGGCGTATTTAGGAACGCTCCTAGAAAGGGCCAGAAATATGTAAGGTAGAACATCTGCCCCAGCAGCCATTACCTTGCCAGTATTTACGCCAACTGATTCTGAGCTAGCCTTAACGCGCTGAGTCCTTTATGCGGTGAACTCATGGATACGCTAACGAAAGCCGAAATCGAAACGGCCCTGTCCGCTCGCCTTCCCAAGTGCGCGGTCAAGTGCGCGCTCAACGCAGACGGCAGCCTTTCAGTCACTGTAACGGCGCACGGTATGGACCAATTCACCATCGCGAACATCAACCGCGCCCACTACCACGGTGTTTCGGGGATCAACCGGCTTGTGCGGGAAATACGTGAAGAAATGGTCATCGCCAGACAGTCTTTCTGGCTGTCATCGGTGGGGTAACAGATATGCCAGACGCTACTGACGCAACGCTGCAACCGGTCAACATTCAATACCTGCATGACACGCTGTTCGGTGTGAACACGCTCGCCAGCGAATGCATGGGGCAACTTGTGCGCACTGCGCCCGGCGTGCAGTTGCGGCTTGCACCGCCATGGCCAAAGCTATTGCCGAAGGCCCACTGGATTAGCTTTGAATGGAATGGTCAGGCCTATCGTGGCGTGGTGCAGGAGGCTGAATCCTTGACCAACGGCGACTTGCTGATGGACATCGAACCGCAGCCGTAAACGCGCACACTTGGCAGCATTAGGCGCGTTCACCGACCATCGCCCGTTGGTGAAAATGCGGCAGCCATTTCAATGCATGAAGAGACGCGGCCAACTGCACCTGCTCACGAGAACCCATAAAGCGTTCCTTGCGACTGAACACACTCAGTGCCCCGCCGTTTCGATAGGCCCAGGCAAAACAGACAGTGCCTGGGGGAATGCCATCAATTCCATCCGGCCCCAGCAGGCCAGTGGTGGCGACCGCCACATCAGCGGGGCTGTCGCGCAGCGCGCCTTGGGCCATTTCCTGAGCGACCTCACAGCTGGTGAGATTGAAGGTATCGATGGTATAGCGACGCACGTTCAACAGCCGCTGTTTCGCTTCTGGCGAATACACCACGTACCCGCTTTCGATCCACGAACCGCTGCCGTCGACCTGCGAAAGCAAGGTGATGATCTTGCCTGCGGTACACGACTCCGCCGTCGTGATGACCAACTGATGGTGCTTGAGGTATTCAACGATAGAAGCAGCGACCGACATGCTGAGTGCTCCTTTGCAAGAGGGATTTGCTCATTGATTTTTGTCAAAAAAAACGATTTGTAAAAAAGAATTTCGAAATTCTGCTGGGGTCTACAGAGGAACATCCCCCAGGAGACAGCACCATGAAGTTCGCGAAATTCTGCCAAAAACTCTCCAACCAGGCGGGCAGCTCAAAAACCTTTCTGACAGCCGTCAGCTTGATTGCTGTTTGGGCGCTCACCGGGCCTTACTTTCATTACAACGACACCTGGCAGTTAATCATCAATACCTCCACCACCATCATCACCTTCCTGATGGTGTTCCTGATCCAGAATACCCAGAACCGTGACAACGATATTCTTCATCTGAAACTGGACGAGCTGATTCGTGCCACCAAAGAAGCTCACAATGCGGCGTTAAGCCTGGATAAGCTTGGGTCGCGTGAGTTGCAAAAATTGCGCGAGCAATACAGCAAGCTGGGGCAACCCAATGCGGCCGATGAAATCAGGCAGGAGACAGATTCTCCAAGCGGCCCAATCTGAGCCCCACGCCGGTCAGCGTACCTTGCCCCGTCTATCAGGTTGCAAGGTACTCGGCCAATGTCGCGGCACAGGCCTGCACCGCCCCATCCACAATCAATTCATAACCATGGGTATTTTCCGTTGGAATGGCCAGGCAGCCGGCGCGGGCACAGGTCCCGTTACTCATGACCGCACTGGCATCCGAAGCGAAATCCACCAACAGCGCATATTGGGGGCTGTAGCCGCAGCGCTCTGCGGCAGCCGCCAGGTCGTTGACCACCGCCCGGGTGTAATAGCCTTTCTGGTCCCCGGTATTGATGATCGGGTCGACGGCCAGGCGCGTGCCGTATTCCTGCATGACCGGCCCCACCTCCACCGCGATGGTGGTGTCGCCGGGTAGCGTCGACGCGGCATACATTGCCCCGGCATTGCACTCCTCTTCGAGGGTGGTGAATACCAGATAGACATCCCTGGCCAACGCCTCCCGGCGCGAAGCCAGCAGCTGGGCTGTATGCAGAACGGCAGCAATCGGGGCGCGGTCATCCAGAAAATGCGCGGCAATGGCATCGCCCACTTGGAAGGGCTCACGCCAATGCCGGCTCAGCACCACACGGCTTCCTGGCCGAATGCCGTGCTCGCGTAATGCCTGGGCAGTGCATCGCGTGATCACATGAACGTCGTTCCAGTGCACATCGCCCGAGAGCACATCAGCCCCTTGTGCCGTATTACTGGTCGCGTGCATCGAGCCAAAGGACAGCACGCCAGGAAGGATGCGTGCGTCCCCCAGGATATCCACCGGGCACACACCAAAGTTGACCGGGTTGGCCCCACCCAACGCCGTCACCCGCAACGTGCCATCCGCCTCGACGCGTTTAACCACCATGGCGATTTCATCCATATGCGCCATGACTTTAACCGCACCGGCAGGCTCGGCATCGCTGGGTTTGCCCTTGATCAAACCCACCACATTACCTGCCGGATCGACCCAGGCCTCATCGCACAACGGCGTCAGGCTTTCCAGGCATATGGCGCGCACCTCGTCCTCCTGACCGCCCGGCCCGCGTGCCTGGAGCAATTGGGTAAGCAGCGTCGACGCTGGATTTTCAGTCTTGTGCATGGGATGAACACCTCACTGGCAGGTAAGCAATTGCGCTGTCAGCGCCTCTATAAAAAACGACCTGATGAATGAGTGAGTGTTCAACTCAAAGCATTTTGAACGCCCCGTACGCGCGTCTTTCCAACGAGAACAGGATCAAACCTGGCTTTGATCATCGCGCATGAACACACCGGCAACAGGAGGCAGCCGACCATGACTGACAACCCCATCCATCAAGTGACCCAATCCCTGGCCGCAGCAGTGACGCTGGCCCTGCTCAGCGCCTGCGCTGGCAACAACTCACCCTCGAATGTCGAGGCCCCCGGAAAACCCACAACACCCTCGACCCGAACACTGGAAGCCGGCGCCGCCCTGCTTCAATCACGCCCGCCGATTGACGCACTGAACGCCTACCTGGACGGCTTTCACTTCTACAACGGCCATCCCGATGTACAAATGGAAGCCCATCACTACTGCGCAATCCTCAATGAAGAGGTCATCCAGTGCGTGATCTACGACGGCAACCGCAAGGATGCGAAGTTGATGGGCGTGGAGTACATCATCAGCGAGGCGCAGTTCAACACGTTGCCCGCGCCTGAAAAGGCGCTGTGGCACAGCCATGTGCATGAAGTGAAGTCAGGGCAACTGGTCGCGCCGGGAATTCCTGAGGTGGCGGAACATGCGCTGATGGAGAAGCTGGTGCACACCTACGGCAAGACCTGGCACACCTGGCATACCGATCTGGATAAACGCCTCCCGTTAGGCGTGCCTCAGCTGATGATGGGCTTTACCGCCGACGGCCAGGCTGACCCGCGCATGGTCGCCGAGCGAGATAAACGCCTGGGCATCGACAGTGCCGACAAGAAAAAGACGCGTACCGATATCCCCGCGCCGCCCATCGCCCCTGGGGCGGACGCGTGGCGCCAGGGCACGGTTATCCAGATCGCCGACCCGACCCTGAAGGCCCATCAACATTGACACCGCCATTCAGTCATTTGGATTGAACGATCATTTGCGGGCCTTTCTCTACCCAAGACCAGCCAAAGGAGGATGTCATGATGATTGATACCGCAACCGGAATGAGGCCTGGCGAGCGATACGCCGTGGAAAACCTGGAGCGCACACCGAACTTCAGCGGGTTTTTCCTGGACGGAAAGTACTACCTAGGCCCTGAATTGATGACGGCCGTCGGATGGCTTGAAGGCCAGACTTTTATCTATGATGAGCTCGACGCCACAGGCGAACCGGTGTTTCCCGACCGCGTCGCTGGCACCGTCGAAAACCTGACCCTGATACTGACTGACGGTACCCGCCTGCAACTGCACCCGGTGCCCGTCCACGTGCCCGAGGATTCGCCTGGCGTCATGCAGGCCAAGGGGAAACTGCACGGCAAGACCGTGGTGATCACCGGCGCCTCCAGTGGCATTGGTCGCGCGGCTGCTCACGCCTTTGCCGAGCAAAGTACCCGCTTGGTATTGGCGGCCCGAGATGAAAAAGCCTTGGAAGAGGTGGTCGAGGAATGCGCTGCGCGTGGCGCCGAGGCCATCGCCGTTAAAACCGATGTAACCCAGGGCGACCAGATGCGCGCCCTTGCCGAACAAGCGGCTGCCTTCGGCAATGGCCGCATCGATATCTGGATCAACAACGCCGGAGTAGGCGCCGTCGGCAGTTTCGAGGACACGCCCCTGGAAGCCCACGAACAGGTGCTGCAAACCGACCTGCTCGGGTACCTGCGCGGCGCCCACGTGGTGTGGCCCTATTTCAAAGCCCAGCACCGCGGCACTCTGATCAACACCTTGTCGCTGGGCAGTTGGGTAGCCCAGCCCTATGCCGTCGCCTACTCCGCCAGTAAATACGGCCTGCGCGGCCTGACTGAGGCACTGCGCGGCGAGCTGACTGACTACCCGGATATTCATGTGTGCGACATCTATCCCGCCGTGATGGACACACCGGGCTTTCGCGATGGCGGCAATTTTACCGGCCACGAGTTGACGCCACCGCCACCGGTCTACGACCCACATAAAGTCGCGCAAGCGATGGTGGCCTGTGCGCTGCAACCGAGGGACAGCACCACGGTAGGCAGCGCTGCCACCGTGGCCCGCGTCGCGCATTTTTTGCTGCCCGGCTTTGCCCGGTTATCCGGTTGGCTCACCCGCCTCGGCCTGGAGCGCAGCCCGCGCGCCGTGACCTCTACGGGCAACCTCTACACCCCGGCAAGCGGCGAACGTCGTGTCGAAGGCGGCTGGCGGCAAACCCGCCGTACGCCCTATGGGATGGTTGCAATAGGCGCAGCGCTGCTAGTGGGCGGCGTTGTCGTTGCGCGCAAATATTCGGCTCGTCACAAATGAAAACGGGGCAAATCCCGAATACCAGCCAGTCAAGCACAACTCCTCTGTGGGAGCGGGCTTGCTCGCGAAGGCGGTGGATCAGTCACGTCAATGTTTAATGGACGGACGTCTTCGCGAGCAAGCCCGCTCCCACATTTGATCTTCGTTGTTCCCTTTACATGAGGTAACCCAGCATGTCTTACGACTACCAAGGTATTGCCAGTGTCATCACTGCCTCGCGCCATCTTGGAACACCCTCAGATGAACGCCTTAACGAATCAAAAAACATCCAAATGACCAGTAGCGGTAAACCGACCATCGCGCGCTTGGACTTTGACACGCCAATGGATTGGCCCGGCAATCCCAACTTTATCACCGTCAATTTGCCCGACGGCTCCTCTGTCAGCGGGGTCATCGCCGAGCTGCAACGCCCGGCCGATGGGCCTGGATGGGTCACCTTTACGGTAGACGATTAGGTCTCGTCCACGCCCTGCGCCCAATCATCGAATTGTCGGACAACTTATTTGAATTTTTTTTGACGTCAAATATCTGTAGTTCATGAGTATCAAGGAGGCCTCATGAAACAAAACGACCTTTTCACTATCGAGTACCAGCTGCACGGCGAGCCCAAGTCCTTCATCGTGCGCGCACCGCGCATGGACAATGCCGAGGCTTGGCATTGGGCCAGTTGTGACGCTGGTGTGGCGGTCATCCCCAAATTTGGGCAACACACGTTCAAGCGTGTGTCCAAACCGATGGCGGAGAAATACGGCATTACCCAGGTGCGCTGGAGTGGCGCGGCACAGATTCAATGGGCGGAGGGCCTCAGAGGATGAACAGTCAGACTCTTGGTTACACAACTACAAACAGGCGGGACGACGAGGTCACGCGAAACGCCGAGATGTTCTTCGAAGCGGATCGATTGGACGCGTTGGCGTACGAGATCATTGAGTCCTACAGCGGCGATGCGCAGACGTGGGCGCGCTTTACCGAGGCGAAGAAACGTGCGGATGCGCAGCGTACAGTGGCCTATCGAGAGTGGATGCGAATTCATCGGTCCAAGCGAAAATAACGTCAGCCAGCATGCATCGACCTGACACCCCCGCGATCCAAATGTGGGAGCTGGCTTGCCTGCGATAGCGGCCTGACAACCAATCAGGATGTCAGGCCGAGTGTATATCCCCTCGCGTTCACGCCCCTGACTCAGGGTCTGTTGAAGGCCCTCCAGGAGCGACACCGCCTTGCCTATGTGCCTGTTGCCCGCCTGCCGGTGCCTGCGACTTATCGTTTCGCTTAGCCGCCGCCGGGCGCACCTTGCGCTCAGAAGGATTCGGTTCGTGGTGCTTCGAGGCTTCGCTCATACCGCCCTCCTCAATCACTGATCAAAGTATCGGCTTGCCACCCGTCACGCCGTAGCGTTCGCCGGAGATGTAGCTGCCTTCATCCGACGCCAGCAGCACGTAGATCGGCGCCACTTCCACTGGCTGGCCTGGGCGTCCCAATGGGGTGTTGCCGCCAAAGTTTTTCACCATGTCCGGCGTCATCGTCGAGACGATCAACGGCGTCCAGATAGGCCCGGGGGCCACGCTGTTGACGCGAATCCCGCGCTCGCCGAGCATCTGCGCCAGGCCGGCGGTGAAGTTGGCAATCGCGCCTTTGGTGGCCGCATAGGGCAACAGGCTGGGGTTGGGCATATCGGAGTTGACCGAGCTGGTGTTGATGATCGAACTGCCCTCGGCCATATGCGGCAGCGCGGCCTTGCAGATGCGAAACATCGCGGTGATGTTGACGTTGAAGGTTTTCACCCAGTCCTCGTCGGGGATGTCTTCCAGCGATTGATAGGTCATCTGGAACGCTGCGTTGTTGACCAGCACATCGATGCGGCCGAACTTCTCCACGGTGTCGTTGACGATGGCCGTGCACTGCGCCGCATCGCCCAGGTCGCCGGGCAGTAACAGGCATTGACGACCCGCCGCCTCGACCCAGCGTGCGGTCTCCTTGGCGTCTTCATGTTCATCCAGATACGACACCGCCACGTCCGCGCCTTCACGTGCGAAGGCAATGGCCACGGCCCGTCCGATGCCGCTGTCGGCCCCGGTGACCAAGGCGATTTTATTGGCGAGCCGGCCCGAGCCTTGGTATGACTGCTCACCGCAATCGGGCATCGGGTCCATCTTGCGCTGCTCACCGGGTACGGGCTGTTGCTGGGCGTTGAAGGGTGGTTTTGGATAGCTGTTCATCAGAACGTCTCCTGGGTGGGTTTCTCTTTGCGAGGGTTCGCCAGGAAGCGAAGTTCAGACGGATTTTCAGAAAATCGGATAACCGTGCTACCACGATGGCCACTCGTCAGTTTGATTAAACCTTCCGCAGGCTGCGCGCCTCAACCGGGTGTAAGTGGTCGGTCGAATGACCGGGTGGCCTAAACGCATTTTTTGTTGGCGGCAGGTTTTCAGCTATATTTCACTGTCGGTTCAGCCCTCGCCCTCGTTGCTCAAGTTCTTCCCTCTACACCCGTCTTCCTGTGCGCCGTTATCCAAGGTTGGTATTTATGAAGTCTGCCCCCCCGCGGTCCCCCAACGTTCCGCAACGCAAAGATCTGACCCCCAGCAACTTGAATTTCCCGGTGGTGGGTATTGGCGCGTCGGCGGGCGGGCTGCAAGCCGTGAAAGCGTTCTTCGAGCACATGCCCAGAGACTGCGGCATGGCCTTTGTGGTGATCCTGCATCTTTCGCCCGACCATCAAAGTGTGGCGGGCAAGATCATTCAGGAAACGACCCGCATGCCGGTGTCGCAGGTCAATGACGCCACGCCCATCGAAAAGAATCACGTGTACGTCATCTCGCCAGCACAGCTCTTGAAGATGAATGATGGCTACCTCGCGGTCTCACCTGCCGTGCGCGAAGGTGGACCGCACATTGCCATCGACCTGTTTTTTCGCGACCTGGCAGACACCCATAAAGAACGCGCGTTTTGTCTGATCCTGTCTGGTACCGGCTCAGATGGCGCGGTAGGGCTGTCGCGCATCAAAGAGCAAGGCGGCATCACCCTGGTACAAGCACCGGAAGACGCCGAGTACGATGGCATGCCGCTGGCGGCCATCGAAACCCAGATGGTCGACCTGGTGCTGCCTGTGGTGGAAATGCCGCAGAAGCTGCTGGAACTGTGGCGCAATGCCCAGTCGATTGTGCTGCCCACCGCCAACGACCCTGAGATCAAGACCACCCCACCCAGTACCGAACGCGATGCCGCCGTGGCCGAGCAGCTGTTGCTGGATATTCTGATCCAGTTGCGCGCCAGTACCGGGCATGACTTCAAGCATTACAAGCGCGCCACGGTGTTACGTCGTATCGAGCGGCGCTTGCAGGTCACGGCCCAACCCGACCTCGCCACCTATTACAACTTCCTCCAGGCCAACCCGGACGAAACCAAGGCTTTGCTGGGCGACATGCTGATTGGCGTGACCAACTTCTTTCGCGACCGCGAGGCCTTCGAAGCGCTTGAGCGAGACGTAATCCCCAACCTGGTGAAGTCACTGGAAGACAGCGTGCCGCACCGTGAGGAAGTGCGTATCTGGTCGGCAGGATGCTCCACCGGCGAAGAGGCCTACAGCCTGGCGATGCTGGTGGCCGAGCAACTGGCGCTGGACGCCAGCGGTGCAAAGATGCAGGTGTTTGCCACTGATATTGATGAGCGGGCCATTACCCATGGCCGCAACGGCGTGTACCCCGAAGCGATCATCACCGACGTACCGCCTCAACGGTTGCGCCAGTACTTTGCCAAGGAGAAGAACCAGCACTACCGGGTGCGCAAGGAAATTCGCGAAAAGGTACTGTTCGCCAAACACAGCCTGTTGGCCGACCCACCGTTCTCGCAGATCGACCTGATCGTGTGCCGCAACCTGTTGATCTACCTGGACCGCGAAGTGCAACGCGACATCCTGCAAATGTTCCACTTCGCGTTGCGCCCCGGAGGTTACCTGTTTCTCGGCTCCTCGGAGTCGGCCGACGGCTGCCTGGACCTGTTTGTACCGGTGGACAAGCGCAACCGCATTTTCAGGGTGCGTGCCGGCTCGTCCGCCGTGCGTCGCGCCCCGACCATGCCGCGAGGCGGCTACCTGCGCCCGAGCGCCAGGACGCTGGCGATTGAAACCAAGGCGCCCAGCAAGGTCTCGTTCGCGGACATCCATCTGCGCGCTCTGGAAAAAGCCGCGCCGCCCAGCGTTATCGTGAATATGCAGGCCGATATCCTGCACATGAGCGAAGGCGCAGGTCGATTCCTGCGCTACGTGGCCGGCGAGGTGACGCACAACCTGCTGACGTTGGTGCATCCCGATTTACGCCTCGATATCCGCACCACCTTGTTTCAGGTCCAGCAATCGAATAGCCCGGTGTCTTCGCGCAAGATCCGCATCCAACGCGAGCAAGGCCCCTTCCTGGTGGACATCAGCGCCCGCCCCTACCGCGATGAAGCGACCGAAAACGACTACGTGCTGGTGATCTTCCAGGAAACCGCCGTCGACCCACAGCTGCCCGACATCGACACCGTCAGCCAGGCCGAAAACGCGATCATGAGCAACCTGGAGCGCGAGCTGCAACGCACCAAGTTGCACCTGCAGGACACCATCGAACAGGCGGAAGTCTCCAGCGAGGAACTCAAGGCCTCCAACGAAGAAATGCAGGCCGTCAACGAAGAACTGCGCTCGGCCACCGAGGAGTTGGAAACCAGCAAGGAAGAGTTGCAGTCGATCAACGAAGAATTGCTGACCGTCAATTTCGAGCTCAAGACCAAGGTGGAAGAGACGGACAAGGTCAACGACTACCTGACCAACCTGATCGCGTCCACCGACATCGCCACGGTCTTTGTCGACCGCAACATGCGCATCCGTTGGTTCACGCCACGGGCCACGGATATTTTCAGTATGTTGCCGGTGGACACCGGACGCTCATTGCTGGACATCACCCACCGCCTCAATTACCCGCAAATGACCGAAGACGCCGCCACCGTGTTTGAGTCCCTGAGCTTGATCGAGCGGGAAATCAGCAGCAACGACGACCGCTGGTACATTGCGCGGTTGCTGCCTTACCGCTCCAGTGAAGACCACATTGATGGCACCGTGCTGACCTTCATTGATATCACCAAGCGGCGTCAGGCCGAAGAGGAACTGCGCCTGGGCGAGGAGCGCATGCGTCTGGTTGCCGAGAGCACCCACGACTTTGCCATCATCATCCTCGATGACCACGGCGCCATCACCGACTGGAACACCGGTGCCGAACTGATCTTCGGCTACACCAAGGACGAGGTGCTGGGCGCTTACTACGACCTGATTTTCTCCCCGGAAGACCGCTCCGCTGGCGTGCCGGAGAGCGAACTGCGCACCGCCCGCGAACATGGGCGTGGCGAAGATGAACGCTGGCATGTGCGCAAGGATGGCAGCCGTTTCTATTGCAGTGGCGAGGTGACGCAGCTCAAGAGCGACAGCTTGCGCGGCTACGTCAAGATTGCCCGCGACCTTACCGGCCACAAACGCACCCAGGACGAACAGAATCAGCGCTTGAAGGAAACCCAGACCAAAAGCCATCTCAAGGATGAGTTCTTCGCGGTGATGTCCCACGAACTCAAGCATCCGTTGAACCTGATCCAGCTGAACGCCGAACTGTTGCGGCGCTTGCCAGCCACCAAGGTCGCGGGCCCGGCCATCAAGGCGGTCAATACCATCTGCGAAGCGGTGTCCAGCCAGGCGCGGATCATTGACGACCTGCTGGATGTCGCCCGGGTTCGCACGGGCAAACTGAAGCTGAAAAAGCAACCGATCGACCTGATTCGCACCCTCAAGGACATTCACAGCGTGGTCCTTGCCGACGGTCATCGTCGCCAGGTCAGCCTTCAGACACCTTCGGTGCCGGGCCCGTTGATCGTTGACGTAGACCCCACGCGCATCGAGCAAGTGATCTGGAACCTCGTCAACAACGCCCTGAAATTCACCCCCGAAGACGGCCAGGTGCAGTTGGTGGTCAGCCGCTCGGACGGGCGCGCGCAACTGGACGTCATCGACAGCGGCGCGGGCCTGGCCCAAGAAAGCCTGGAAGAAATCTTCGACCTGTTCGGGCAAGCGGAAAACCAGCACCAGACTCACCAGCGCGAAGGCCTGGGGATTGGCTTGTCGTTGGTGCGGCAGCTGGTGGAGGCCCACGGCGGTTCGGTGAGCGTGCATTCGCGAGGGCTGGGCTTCGGTTGCACCTTTTCGATCTGGTTGCCGCTGTGCGAACAGCAGGATCATCTGCTGGATAGCGGCGCTACCCAGAACGAAGATCAGCGCCTCAATGGCCTCAAGGTTTTACTGGTCGATGATTCAGCCGAAGTCCTTGAGGTGCTGAACATGCTGCTGGAAATGGAAGGCGCCCAAGTGAGCGCCTTCAGCGACCCGTTAAGCGCACTTGAAACAGCCCGGGATGCCCAGTACGACGTGATTATTTCGGACATCGGCATGCCTAAAATGAATGGCCATGAGCTGATGCAGAAGCTGCGCAAAGTAAGCCACCTTCGACAGGCTCCCGCCATCGCCTTAACGGGCTATGGCGCTGGCAATGACCAGAAAAAGGCGACTGAATCGGGCTTTAATGCGCATGTCAGCAAACCCGTGGGCCATGACTCGTTGATCTCCTTGATCGAAAAACTGTGCCGCTCACGCCGTTAGGGTTTGGGCTGACGGTCAAGGGTAGATGAACTGAGAGAAGCGCACGGACGCCCCTGTTGGTCGCGACACCTGGGTATCCACGCTGCCCACCGTGTCGCTGCGCAAGGTCAGGTACAACACGGCCTGGCCGGCGCTGTCACTCAGCATCCAGACGCTTACACCCTCCCCGGCCGCCCTGGCCTTGAGCGGCTGCGGCTGGAGCATCTCGATATTGAAACCGCGCAGCAGCTCACCGCTCAACTCGACCTCCAGGGGTTCTTGGGCCTTGCCTTGCACATGAATCACCAGCCCATCGGAGGCGCCATTGCGCAAAAAGCGTTGGTACTCCACGCGCAACTGCCCATCGGCACTGCGCACTTCGCGGGTGCTCAGCGGCCCGCTGGAAAACAGGCCCGCCAGGCTCAGCCCCATCAGCACCAGCAGCGCGTACCAACCCACCCTTTCAAAGCGCCAGACCTTGCGCTGCAAGGCCATATCTTCCGGTACCGGGTAGTTGCGGCTCTGTAAGTCGGCGGGGTCTGGGTTGTTCATAGCGCGGCCCGGACTCAGCCCTTGCTGTGCTCGGGAGAAGACGGCCCCTTGGTGACACCCCTTGGGCCGGCAATCGCCCATATCGCGGCGCCCAGGAACGGCAGTACCACGACGACAGCACTCCAGCCTGCCTTGCTGGCCGATGCGTTATCGCTGCGCCAGATGCTGTTGATGATCCACGCGTCGAGCAGTACGAGGATCACTGCCAGGCCTATCCAGAAGTAAGTGGTTTGCATGATGCACCTCCAGGTTATGTAACTTTGGGTGCGCAGGCGCAGGCAGGGTTCATTATTTTTGGGCTTTCTGCCTGGCGCTTGGTTTGCCGCCATCATGCGGACAACTTCGCCGATCCATTCAGGAACGAACCTCTTTAAACAAGACACGCTGAAACGTATCAGCTTTGGAAAAAGCACGAATTATGCACAACTGCATTTTTAACCTTGACCCATAGCGACGAGTCCTCTAAATTCAAATAACTGTATATGAATACAGTATTTTGAATCCCTTCATGGACGAGGCTTACTATGAAAAGCACCCCTTCGAAATTTGGCAAAACACCCCATCAACCCAGCCTGTGGACCCGCGCCGATGCGCTCAAAGTCCATGCGGACGACCCCACCACCACCCAGCCGCTGGTCAGTGCGAACTTCCCGGTATTGAGTGACGAGGTTTTTATCTGGGACACCATGCCGCTGCGTGATATCGACGGCAACATCACCTCCGTCGACGGCTGGTCGGTGATCTTCACCCTCACCGCGGATCGCCATCCGAACGACCCGCAATACCTCGATCAGAATGGCAACTACGACGTCATCCGCGACTGGAACGATCGCCATGGCCGGGCAAAGATGTACTACTGGTTCTCCCGCACCGGCAAAGACTGGAAACTCGGCGGCCGGGTAATGGCTGAAGGGGTTTCGCCCACCGTGCGCGAATGGGCTGGCACACCGATCCTGCTGAACGAACAAGGCGAAGTGGACCTGTACTACACCGCCGTCACGCCCGGCGCGACCATCGTCAAGGTGCGTGGCCGCGTGGTGACCACCGAGCACGGCGTCAGCCTGGTGGGCTTCGAGAAGGTCAAGCCGCTGTTCGAGGCGGACGGCAAGATGTACCAGACCGAAGCGCAAAACGCCTTCTGGGGCTTTCGCGATCCATGGCCATTCCGCGACCCGAAAGACGGCAAGCTGTACATGCTGTTCGAAGGCAACGTGGCCGGCGAACGCGGCTCGCACAAGGTCGGTAACGCCGAAATCGGCGACGTGCCACCCGGCTATGAAGAGGTCGGCAACTCGCGCTTCCAGACCGCCTGCGTCGGGATCGCCGTGGCCCGCGACGAAGACGGTGACGACTGGGAAATGCTCCCACCGCTGCTGACCGCGGTCGGCGTCAACGACCAGACCGAACGCCCGCACTTCGTGTTCCAGGACGGCAAGTACTACCTGTTCACCATCAGCCACACCTTCACCTACGCCGACGGTGTAACCGGCCCGGACGGGGTGTACGGTTTCGTCGCCGATTCGCTGTTCGGCCCGTATGTGCCGTTGAACGGCTCTGGCCTGGTACTGGGCAACCCGTCCTCCCAACCGTTCCAGACCTACTCGCACTGCGTCATGCCCAACGGCCTGGTGACCTCCTTCATCGACAGCGTACCGACTGACGACACCGGCACGCAGATCCGTATCGGCGGCACCGAGGCACCGACGGTGGGTATCAAGATCAAAGGGCAGCAAACGTTCGTAGTCGCCGAGTATGACTACGGCTACATCCCGCCGATGCTCGACGTCACGCTCAAGTAAACGGAGGCTGTAAGACAACGGGTTTGAATTCGATGACAAACCCGTAGTGGATAGCATCGAGGTATCCCGTCTGATGCAACTCACCCCACCTCACTGGCTACAAGGATGTCGCCAGTGAGGTGGGGTGCGCCGCACCTGTGGCGAGGGAGCTTGCTCCCGTAGCGGTCTGACAGCAGACGCTGATCTCACTGACACGCCGCGATCCAAATGTGGGGAGTAAGGTAGATACGCCTAGGCTGACAGGACGTCACGGGAGCAAGCTCCCTCGCCACAGGTTCAGCGTCACATCACCGTTATTTGGAGACTCAGGAAATATAAATCCCCGCCCCATTCAACTGAGTCATATTCACGCCAACCAACGTCACAGAATTGTCCCCGAAGGACAGCAGCGCGTTGTCCTCGAACATCGAGACATGGGAGCGATAATCGTATTGCTGTCCCAAGTCAGGAATACCCATGAACACCAGCTTATCGCTGGCCTGGTACCCCTCGACCCGGTCATTACCAAAGAGGCCGTTGAACAGGAAGGTATTGCTGCCACCGCCCGACACCATCAGGTCATTGCCCGCCCCGCCAACGAACACGTTATTGCCCTGCCCACCGATCAAATGATCGTCGCCGCCCAAACCAAATAACCACTCCCCTGCTGCATGAGCGGTGAGAACGTTATCCTGTACATCGCCGTTGACTGAGGGCACGTAGTGCGTCAAGGCTGTTCCGGCCAGCAGGCCCTGGCCGGTTACGGTATAGGTGATGTCGTGAGAACCCCACGGAATTGAATTCCACAGTATGTAGGACGTCTCCTTACTCACCAGCGCGCTGATATCCCGAGTCATACTGATACCACCATAGGCGTCGTTGACGTACAGCGTGCCATCGCCATCATTGGCAAAGCTGAAGCCGGCCAGTGGTTTTTGGAGTTCGAAGACGTTATCGCCCTGCCCGCCCAGCAGGATGTTGTAGCCACCGTCATCGCGAAAACGATCATCACCGGCCCCGCCTTCCAGGAAGTCATTGCCGGCCCCGCCCTTGAGCAGGTCGTTGCCCTCGGTGCCGAGGATGAAGGTATTGCCGGTGTGTTTTTCAGCGTAGCGGTTCAGATCTTCTACCCAGGTGGTTCCACGCGCAGCCTCTGTAAGGCTGGAAACCACGATGGTCGAGTCCTTGTCGGTCAAGTCATAGAACTGCGAGGACGCGATGCGCCCCAGGCCCTGGATATAACCGTCCAGGGAGTGGGCCTTGGCGACGCCCCAATTGAGGCTATTGGGTAAATGCGCCGAGAACGACGCGTAATTATCGGTAAAGCTGACGAGGTTGTTCGCGGCCGAATCCCAGCCCCTGTCGTTACCCCAGAAGAGCGCCGAGGTGTTGATGCCGTTTCCATCAATGGCTTTGAACACCGGATCGTTCTCGTAGCCGATATTCAATACCTGAGTGTCGCCTGAACGTTGGGTAGGTGAAGCGAAGGTCACATAGTGAGCGTCCTGGTAGAAGCCGCCCCAATGATCGGGGCTCAAGGCCGCCAGGCTGTTGGCCCCGAGCGCGCCGAGGCTATGGCCGGTGACCAGGATATCCTTACCGCTCAGCCCCTGGCTCGCGGCATAACGGGCGACGTTCTCGAACAAGGCGCTGAAGGCGAACTTGGCATAATTGGCGGCGTATCCAGGTAGTGCAGCGGCTGCCAGGTCGCTGGCCACATCGCCCGCGCCATCCCAGGTCAAGCCAAAGGACGTGCCACGAAAGGCAATGCCCATGGCAATCAGCCTGCCACCCCCATCGTACTGCCCGAGAATCTCGACGTTTGCCGAAGGGGCCAAGGCAGTCTCGCCCCAAAAGGTGCCTTGCTTGTCGACGTTCTGCGTCACGCCCAACGCTTGCGCACCAATGGGCGCCCAGCCACCGGTGGCCAGGGGTTTGCCGGTGGAGTCATAAGCGTACTCGGACAACGCCAAGGCGTTGTCCAGCAGCGCTTTGGCTTGCTCGCCCCTCATGCTCTTGTAATCGAAAACGCCCATGCCCTTCGCCCCTTTCAAATGACTATCAGATGGCGATCAGTTCGCACAGCCGGGGTCGATTGAGTGCGCGGCGCTGGGGAGTGTCAAGGGTTACCTAGAAATTCAATAATGCTCATCAAATCACCCTCTCATCCGTGCGCAGGTGCATGCCGTCGATCAACGTGTGTTCTCAATCACCCAATAGTCGGCTGTGTCGACGTTGATGTAACTACCCTTCTCGATGCGTCTGTGCCTGGTCGGCGTCAGTCAGGTCGCTGGCAAAGGTATGCACCTGCAGGCCCGCTCGCTCGCACTCGCGTTGCGCCTGTTCCAGCCGCACTTGCGACCTTGAAACGATCGCCGCTCGGGCGCTTTCACCGGCGAATGCCCGGGCGCATGCCAGGCCAATCCCCGAGCTGCCGCCCGCGACCACAACCAGGCGTTCTTGCAGAGACAGATCCTTTCGGGCAGTACCTCCGTCAGGTGTTTTTTTTCAGTTGCGCGAGGTAACGCTCCACTTCCCCCGATAACCAATGGGAGAACTCGCGTTGTTTATCTTCCGAACTTTCCCTGGGTGGCCACACCAGCCAATAGGGGTACGCGTACGGTGCACTGACGTCACACAGCTGGATCAGTTCGCCCCGCTCGATAGCGTCATGCACCAGGCTGCGCCGCTCCAGCGCGATGCCTTGCCCCAGGCGAACGGCTTCCAGCACCAGGTTGGAGTCATTGCTGCATAAACCCTTGCGCTCGCTGCCCATCTCGACACCTGCAGCCTCGCACCAGGGCAACCAGGACTCAGTGTTGTAGATGATGGTGCTGTCGACCACCTCCTGCGGTGTCTGCGGCAGGCGCCCGCCATTGAAATGAGGGGCGGCAACCACAACGACTTCATCATGAAACAACAGCTTTTGCTCGACGCCCTCCCACTCCCCCTTGCCCATGCGGATGCCGATATCCACTGACTCCTGATGCAAATTGGAGATGGTCAAGCTGGCTTGCAGACGAATGCCGATATCAGGGTAAAGCTGCTGAAAACCCGGTAGTCGCGGTAACAGCCAGGACCGGCCGAACGACGGCAGAACCGCTATCACCAACTCCCCCATCTTGGGCTGTGCCTGGATCAATCGGGTGGCCTCGGCGATGTCGCCCAGCGCTTTGCGGATCTGCAACGCATACAGGCGCCCATCCTCGCTGACTCGCAAGCCGCGCCCTTCGCGCACGAATAGCGTCAACCCCACAATTTCCTCCAGCACCTTGATCTGCTGGCTGATAGCAGAATGCGTGACGTGCAACTCCTTGGCAGCAAGGGTGACGCTCCCCAATCTGGAAGTGGCTTCGAAACTGCGCAGGCATGTCAATGGAGGAAATGCACTCATGTAAGCTAAGCTAACCTTTTCTGGTAAAAATTATCGATATTTTGAGGGCTATACCAACGTTAAAGTAACCTCAAATTAACAATTCCTGCCAGCCACGGGCGTCTTTGCGTTCCACCGTCACCTCGAGAACAGCGGAGCGTCTTCGATGAAAACCACCCTCATGGAACCAAGCCTCCGGACCACCCGCCTCAACCAGGCCCCGCAGGTATTACTGACGAAAATGGGCCAGGGGCGCCATGCCCTGAAATGGCTGGTGACCAAGGATCAACTACTCTCCTTCTGGCTGGAGCAGCAGGCCTACGTGATCGCGCTGAAGGGCCGCCATTGGATGACGTCCCAAGGCATTGATGTCTGCCTGGAACAAGGGACTTTCACCTGCCTTGCGCCGGGCCTGATCCTGCTGGAAGGCGAAGGGGAAATTGCGCTGTACCTGGCCGACCACCAGGCCACCCCCCGCGCCTGGGGGCTGCTGTTCAACCTGTACAAGTACCTCAAGCATCCCCACTGCACGTTGAAAATTACCCTGACGTAAATGGAGGTTTCATGAAACTGGTCGGCATGCTGGACTCGCCTTACGTGCGCCGCGTAGCAATTTCCCTGGATCTTTACGGCGTCGACTTTGAGCATCAGCCACTTTCGGTATTCAGCACCTACGAACAATTTGCCAGCATCAACCCGGTGGTAAAAGCGCCCAGCCTGGTGCTGGACGATTCAACCGTACTGATGGACTCAAGCCTGATTCTCGATTACTTCGAAGCGTCGGCCCCGATTGATAGAAAGCTGTTGCCACAGCAAGCCAGCGCGCGCGTCCAAGACCTGCAGTTGATTGGCCTCGCCCTTGCTGCCTGTGAGAAAACCGTACAGATCGTGTACGAACATAACCTGCGCCCCGCAGAAAAACTCCACGAGCCCTGGCTCGACCGAGTAACCGGCCAGTTGCTGGCCGCCTACTCAGCCTTGGAAAAACGCCTGGCCCATGCGCCGGATGCAGGCTTGACCCAAGGTGCCATCAGCGCAGCAGTGGCCTGGTCGTTCAGCCAGTTCACAGTGGCCTCAGTGGTTAACGCCGAGGCCTTCCCGCACCTGCAGCGCCATGCTGGGAGGCTCGAGGAACACCCGGCCTTCAAGCGATACCCCATCGCATAAGCCCCCTGCAACGTACCGCGAGCCGGCACCTGCCGGCTCTTTGCCCTGCGCTCACATGAACGGCCTCTATGTACACCGTCTTTTTCTCACCCACCGCCAATGGCTATAAAATGCTGCTGATGCTGGAGGCCCTGGCGGTCAGTTATGACATCTGCCACATCCATCTCGCCGGCGATGAACAACACCTTCCCGCGTATCTGCAGGTGAACCCGAACGCCAAAATCTCGGTGCTGCTGGACAACGACAACCAGCAAGTGGTGGTGGAGTCTGCCGCGGTGCTTCTATACCTGGCGGAAAAACACGCACGTTTTGGCGGCACATCGCCCGTACAACGCTGGCAAGTGATGCAGTGGCTGATCTGGCAAGTCAGCAGCCTGGGGCCGATGACTGGGCAGAGTTACCACTTCCATCATCAGTTGCCCCAACCCGATGGGTACTCGGCTACGCGCTATCTGAACCAGACCCACACATTGTGGTTTTGGTTGATTGCGTAAGGCACCTGGCTGAACTTATCCGCGGTCGGCGTCGCAAAGCGGTCGCTCAGCAGTTGTTGCTCATGCGCCAATACATTGATCGCAAAGCCCTGCGCCGCAATCGGTAGCAGCGTCGCAGAGCCCGATAACTGCTTGGGTTGTAGCCGATTTCCGTCAGCCCCAGCACGGTCCACCGTAGCTTGCGTCTCGATTTCCTCCAGGTGATTGTCGGGCTCTTTACGCGCTTCTAGACTCCGCCGCCGTGGGGCAAGTCCCTTTCCCATCATGATTCCCACAGGCGGCACGGCGCAGATTTTTTTGCCGCCGCCATTCGCAAGGAGAATTTCCTGGGCGGCGCTGAACTGAACTCAAAGCCGCGACCCCCAGAGGCCGTCTGGTCAACTGCTCGACGGTCAATAACCCGAATTACTGCATCCTTTCCATCACCATGGATCAGGACAGGAAAGTTGTCGGGTTTGAGGCCGATGAAGGCGAACCGCTGCTGCCCAGTGGTTACCAGTCAGTCAAATTTGGGCCACCTTCGCCCTCTACGTTGATGCTGGCGAACAAAAAACGAAGCCTACCAACGTCATTTTCACCAATAAAGGATCGTCCTCGACAATGAAACCCGTCATCGTCGCCATCGCCCTACCGCTCTTTGCAGGCTGCGTCACGCCGAAATATTGGGAAGCTACCGGCGGCAACCCGTCCGATGGGCTGGTCCAACTCTCCTACCTACATACGCCATTCGAGCTCGGCCAAATCCGGGAATCCCAAGGTCTGGCGATCGCCACGGGGCGCTGCCAGTTTTGGGACTACGCACGCGCAGAACGCGAAGGTGCGGAGAAATCCGTGTGCCGAACGATGGGGCAATTTCATTGCCTGGAAACCACCGTGACTCAGGATTATCGGTGCCAAATGTGACATCCACCCAAAGCGCAACGAGGCAGTTTGGAAAACCGAATCAAAGGTGCAATGCGGGCGTGGACTCGCGAACGCCATGGACAGAAGGGACCCGGACACGCAGCGCAATCAGCAACGCAGCCAGCAGCATCAGCACCGCTGCCGCTATGAATACGCCCGCGCTGCCACCGAGGCTGAACACTGCACCGCCAGCGGCGGCGCCCGTGGCGATGGCGGACTGCACAGATGCCACCACCATGCCCCCGGCGCTTTCCGCCTGATCAGGTACCGCGCTGGCGACCCAGTTCGACCACGCTACCGGCACACCGCCGAAGGCCAAGCCCCATATTGCCAGCAGTACTGCCTGCACCGGCAACGAGGGTGGCAACAGCACCAACGCCAATGCTGCAACCCCGACCAGCGCAGGCATTAACACCAGAGTGGCCAGCGGGTGGTGCTCCAGCAGCCTGCCAGCCAACAGCGTGCCGAAGAAGTTCGCCACACCGAACCCCAGCAACATCAGCGACAGCCCTTGCGGGCCGATGCCGGTAGTGCCTTCCAGGAATGGCCGAACGTAGGTGAACATCGCAAAGTGACCGCTATGCACCAGCACACAACCGAACATCCCCATGGCGATGCCCGGGCGCTGCAACACTTCGAAAACGGTGCGCAGACGTGTCGGCCGGCGCGGCGCGAGGTGCGGCAAAGTCAATGACTGAAAAGCCAGGGTCACCATGCCTACCGCCGCCGCTGCAAAGAACGCGCTGCGCCAGCCGTATAGCCCGCCCAGATAACTGCCCAGCGGCACGGCAACGACCGTCCCGATGGCAATCCCGCTGAAAATGATCGACAGCGCCCGAGGCAACAAAGCACTCGGCACCAAGCGCATCGCCACCGCCGCAGCCATGCTCCAGAACCCGCCTAGGGCAATCCCCAGCAAGATGCGCATCAACAACAGCACCGCGAAGCTGGAGGAAACGGCGACCAGAAGATTGGAGGCAACCATCAGCGTTGAAAACCCCAGCAACACCCAACGTCGGTCGATACCGCGGGTCAGGCCTGGCACCAACAAACCGGCGAACAGCGCTATCACTGCTGTCACCGTTACCGCCTGGCCAGCCAGTGCTTCGGACACTCCCAGATCAGTCGCCATCAGTGTTAACAAACTGGCCGGAAGGTACTCAGCGGTCAGTAATCCGAACACCCCCATTGCCAGCGAGAAGACCGCCATCCACGCGGGGGCCGCAGGCTCTGCCTCCGAGAAGGCGCCGGGATGGCGGTTGGATACGGCACTACATATACAGTCAGTCATTGCAGGGATCTCCAGTCTTCATTTCAGGCCGCAGTCTAGGCGCCGGAAACTGGATGATCTATGATCAAAAACCTCTACTTTTTGACTAAAACACCTGAACAATGTCTGCAGAACAGTTTGCTCTTTCCTCGGATCTCATCAACGAGCTGTTGCGCGGTATGCGCCTGCGTGGCGTCGAATACCGGCGTATACAAGCCAGTCCGAGTTTCGGTTTGGGCTTCGCTGAAAAACCTGGGCATGCCTGGTTCCATTTCATGGCGGTCGGCAATGCGGTGCTGCGAATGGCGGACGGCACCACCTACGCGCTGTCTGCCGGCAACGCCGTGTTCATCTCCCATGGCGCCGCCCATCAACTGTCTTCCCATGCGGACGCACCTGTTCAGGACATCGACGGTCTAGACAGCGTCCCCCTCGGTGACACCGTGAGCGCGGTGCACACCGCAACCGATGCCAGCCCAACGCCGAGCACTATTTTGTTCAGTGGTTGCATGGAGTTTGAACTGGGCAGTATCCATGGCCTTGGCAAACTGATGCCGGGCCTGATGTTGATTGATGCCAGCGGCCAGCGCTACCCTGGACTGGTGCCTATCCTGACCACCATGGAACGCGAGGTCAGCGCCGCACGTGTGGGCTTCGCCGGTATCCTCGCGCGGTTGGCCGACGTGGTGGCCGCCATGGTCGTTCGCGGCTGGGTGGAGTGCGCTTGCGGTAATGCCTCTGGCCTGGTCGCCGCCTTGCGCGATCCACGCTTGGCAGGGGCACTGCTAGCGCTCCATCAACAACCGGGCCGCGACTGGACCGTTGCCCAGTTGGCAGAGCAATGCAATACCTCACGCTCAGCCTTCGCGGATCGCTTCCAGGTGACGATTGGCATGACGCCGCTGCGCTATGTCACCGAACTACGAATGCGGCTTGCAAGCCAGTGGCTGACCCTGGAAAGGCTGCCGATTGAAAAGGTAGCACAGCGCTTGGGCTATACATCCCAGGCCGCTTTCAGCCGCGCATTCAAACGCATTACGGGCAAGACACCAGGATCAAGTCGCAAGGTGAGACAGCCCATTGTTACTTGACGCTGAGCGCAAGTAGTCGACGATCTGTGCCTCTGAATCATTTAACGCCCGTTACGTCGAGTAATGGGTCACGGCAGTGCAACACCGGCTAAAGGACTGTCAAGTATGACAGTAGACGCCTGCGACGACTCACCTGAGAATGAACGCCACGCGGCAAGAATCCCAGCCTCTGATCCTGGGCCTGCACGTTTGCCGCCAGCACTCGATGAGAGGCTCAGTCATGGAGATCACTGAATGCCGCGCCGCAGACAACGTCATCTTGACACTAAAGCAGCCGATGAACGCGCGACGCACACGCCTGCTGTGCGGTTATCTGCGCCAGATCAATCCGCCGGCCGAGTATTTGATCCTGGTCGAGGAATGGACGGCGCAAGCCCATTACGTGCAGTTCAACCAGATTACAGGGTGCGCGCGCATGACCAAAAAACTGCGGCCACGCCTTGCCTGAGCATTTCCTCATGAAGGTACGTTCACGCGCCATCAGCGTAACGCTGGCGATCGGTTTGTTCACCACCATGGGGGGGTGCGGGCAGAACGCGGCCTCATTGAGCAGCCCCAGATGGAGCACCCTGCCCCCTTTACGAGCGCAGCGCCTCACCGATTTCTTCAATAGCAAAACCAACGTCATGCCCCGCACGAATCAACTCCGCGAACCGCAGCATCACTGAAGAGCCGACATCGTGGGACAGCGCCAAGGTCATCAGTTCGCGTATCGGTTCATCAAGCGCTGCTTCGACGCTGGGAGAACACGCCTGCCCTGTGAGCCAGGCAACAAGGGACGAGACCCTATGGCCAGGGGTATCTTCATCAACACCCAAAATCTCGCCTAACACCATTCCCAGTGTGCCTGCAGGATGTTGTTCCGGGCGGCTCCAAGTCTTGAGTTCAATTGACTCTCGCTGCACCTTTTCCAAGTTCCGCCGAATCTTTCCAGGAATGGTCGCCGCCGCTTTGGGGCGATTGTAGTACTCGCGGTTAGCTAAACTTGCGGCATCCCTGACAACCTTCCAGGCCACCGACCACAGCTGTGAAACACTGTAGGTATGCAAAGCTGCGCGCATAGTACTTTTAATTTCTGCCAGCTCTTGTTCCGACAGATCATGGTTATAGAGTTCGCACTGAGCGTCCAGATAGCGCATGACATCGGCGACTGCGTAATCAAGCCACAGGTTGAACAGCCCGTCAGCATCGGTATACACCCTATCCGACAGGTTACGAATGACCTCGTCCGCACGCCTTGATGCGACATCTGGCGCCAAACGATAGACAACCTGGTCCCTCAACACCCAAATCTCATCGCCCTCCCAATAGTAGGTGCCCGGGCTTGCTTTACTGGGGTCATCAAGGACGAGCCCAGCCTCACGCAATTGCAGCATGAAGTCATCGACATATCGAGGCGCCAGCCCTCGACAATCACCCGGTCTGAAGCCGCCATTGGTCAACCTCGGGGTAACAGCCCTGTCCAACGCAAGCAGAAGCACCACCTGATTATCCGGGACCGCTGAGTAGTCCACCGTACGGGTTAACTGCTTGCGTACGTATTCGGCCAACTGCCGTTCAAGCTCTGCGGCTTTGGTCTTTTTAGCCTCAAGCGCAATGGCGTCATGGTCGTTCTGACAAAGCGTACAAAGCTTCGTGGACCGTTGAGGGACCTTTTTGGCCTCTGAGCGATTTTTGATTTCGATCAATTCCGCACACTTGGGGCAGACCTGATTATCATCGAATGCATTGCAACGTTGCCGTACGAAGCTGGCGAGTGTAACGCCTGGGGCCATTTCAATAACGTCCGTCAGAGCACTCACTTTTTCAAGGTACTGCCCTGACTCATCGACAGCCCAGTACCGCTCGATCAACTCAATTTCTTTAGGATCTTCGGTCAACATTTGCAGCTTGATTGCCATGTAAGCAGTCCTGTTTCGCGTGTGATTATTTCGCACCCAGTCATCGCTGACTTATGGGCGTTCATAGGTGAGAGCTGTTGCGGCGAGCCTCTCGACCTTGTTCGGTTTTTTCTTTATTTGACGTTCTTCCAACAGAGTCCTGGGCAATACAAACCCTTCAAAACTGCGCTGTGTAATCGGGTTATTAGCCTTCTCCGCTCCAATCCGATAACGCATCAACCCATCGGCGACTGAAAAGGTCAGGTCCACACTGGTGTCGGTGCGGCCATTTAGGTGCCCGCGACTCAGCAGCCGGAACAACGACCACGGCCCGCGGTAGCTCAGGCTGGCGGTGTTGCCGGTGCTATGCACCAGAGTCAGTTGACTGCCATTGCTGTTGCCCAGGCTGTTGGGCCACACCAGACCGGTGCGCTGTGGCGCGCCGTGCTGGTAGGGGATCAGTTGGCCGTCGACGCTGAGCATGCTGCTCAGGCGAGTGGCACTCAGGGCCAGGGGTTCGATGGTGAGTTGCACGGCAAGATGGCCGCGATGGTTGAAGAAGGTCTCGCGGATGCGCTCGGCCTTTTTCAGTTGCTCCAGCACGTCGCTGCGTACCAGGTAGCCGCCGAGGCTGTCGGAGTACAGGGCATCGAGGTTGTCCTTGAGGAACACGTTCGGGTATTGGATCAGCATGGTTTGGGAGAATAAACTTCACACTTTCTTGCAGCAGTGACACGACGGTCATATAAGCAGCGCGGATCCCCGGCATTTCTTTCCTGACCGTGAGGGTCGACTGCTTGAATTGCTCCAGTGCATGCGCTGAATAGTGCAACGATTTAACCGACTCCATCACCCCTCCTTCACCTGATCAAACCAAAGTAGAAAGAAACAACTGTCGTCCACTTCCTACAAATAGAAAGTTAATGAACACAACACATGATTAAACCGCCCCGCAGGCGCAGAAAATTAACTATTGCCTGCAGTCAGCATGCGCTCAGAACTTCATCACACCATAGCGCAAAAAGACCATGCAACTTGTTCCAAGTTCGCAGTATTACGTGACTTCCCACAAATAAAAGCGAAATCAACGAAGCCACGCAAAGCCCTAGCTAGAGCTGTTTCGGAAAAGACTTACGAAACCAGAGAAAAATCTCACACAAAATTCAAGGATCGGTCCTACTTGCTACTTATATTGCATTCCGGCAAGTATTGTTCTCACATTGAGATGCAAAATTCGCCACGGGCTAGAAACTCAACCAAAGCAAGAAAAATCAGTCAACACGGCTACTTTCTACCGAACCGTTCATCATGGACGATATAATGTGAACCACGCCCATCCGCTCTGTACTCATTACTTGCAGTTAGCCAAGTGCGCTATCTCGTCCGATGACTTTATGGGAAGTGACCTACGGTATTGTCCAGAGTTTGAAGAACTCGAAAGCGAAGTGGGGCGCGAAGCCACATTTCATGAGACAGCGCAGACAGACTGGAAGCTGGTTCGCGAACGCAGCGAAACATTCCTTGAAACGCAGTCCAAAGACCTGCGCGTCGTAGCATGGCTGGCGTGGAGCCTGTTTCAGTGCGAATCCTATAAAGGCCTGCAAGCTGGCCTCGCCATGCTTCGCTATCTCATCAGCGACCATTGGGACGAGATCCACCCGCAGAAGCCGCGCACGCGGGCAGCGGCCGTCAGTTGGTTGTGCTTGCGCTTGGAGCAAATCCAATTTGAGCAGGTCGCCATCGCCGGGCAGCTTGCGCTTTTTCGCCAATTGATCGACGACCTACACGCCATTGAGGGCTCGCTATCTCATCACTTGGGCGAAGGGGCACCTCTGTTACTTCCGCTATGTCGTCGCCTGGACGAGTTGCTTACACGGGCCAGTCAAGGGCATCCAGAGCCCGGCACCCTGGGTGCCGCGTTCGCCCAGGTGAAGCACGTCGCGGAACAACTGATCACGCCTGGGGCACCGGTGGACAATGAAAAAACCGCCCATAAAACCCTTCGCACGCTTCAGGATCAGACCCGGCCACTGTGCCTGTACTGGCTCAAACAAAAATCCAGCGACATTCGAGCTTTACGCTTGGGCCGAACGCTACTCTGGCTGCCTATCGATACCCTGCCAGAACACAACGCCGAGAAGGTCACGGCACTGCGTGGCGTTCCCATCGACAAGTTGGCCGACTTTCAGGAGCGTTTTGCCCAACGGCAATACGCCGACCTGATGACTGAGCTGGAAGCCTGTACGGCCCGCTCTCCCTTCTGGCTGGATGGGCAACGCTTAACCTGGGAATGCCTTCAGGCCTTGCAGGCAGAACACGCCATGCGCGAAGTGGAAATCCAGCTGGCCCTGTTTCTGCAGCGCGTTCCCGGCTTGGAGGAATTACAGTTTCACGACGGCACCCCGTTCGCCGATCCGCAAACCCGATTGTGGATCCGCGCATCCGTCCTTCCCCACTTGAAAGCCAATGAGCCGCCGCCTGACCTTCACCCCAAAAATGGTGATGACACGACTGCACCGTGGGAGCAAAGCTTGCAGGACGCCCTCCCCACCCTGCAGGCATCAGGCCTGAAAGCTGCCGTTCAGCACTTCAAAAAAGACATGCGCATGGCCGGGAACCGTCGCGAACACTTCCTCTGGCAATTGACGCTCGCCCGCCTGAGCTTCCATGCCAAGAAATACGAACTGGCCAGGGTCCAGCTCACTGCCTTGGACACGTTGCTGCACAACAGCGGCCTGAATGATTGGGAGCCGGACCTCGTACTGGACGTACTCAATCTTTTGCATACCTGCTGCGAGCTGCTGCCGCAGAACCACGAAGTGCGCGAGCACAAAGAAGAAATTCACCGAAGGCTGTGCCACCTCGATGTTGAAGTGGTGCTCGACTAACCCCTCGGATCAACCCCGCGATGGAGAATGGACATGGCCAAAGAAGGCTCAGTTGCCCCCAAGGAACGTATCAACGTCACCTACAAACCTGCAACCGGAGGCGCGCAAGAACAGACCGAACTGCCGCTCAAGCTGATGGTGTTGGGTGACTTTACCCAGCGTCAGGACGAGCGCCGGATTGAGGACCGCAAACCCATCAGCATCGACAAGAACACCTTTGACGATGTGCTCGCCAAACAGGAAATACAACTGACCTTGGCGGTGCCCAACCGGCTTCAAGAGGATGCGGGCGACGACGAATTGGCCGTCCAGCTGAACATCCAGTCGTTGAAGGATTTTCATCCCGACCAACTGGTTGAACAGGTTCCTGAACTCAAGAAATTGATGGAGCTGCGCGATGCCCTGGTCTCGCTGAAAGGCCCCCTGGGCAATGCACCGGCATTCCGCAAAGCCATTGAGAGCGTGTTGGACGACGGCGATAGCCGTGAACGCGTACTCAAAGAATTGGGCCTAGCCGCCCGCCCTACTACGGACGCCTGATCCCCCGACAAGGAAGAGAGTACTCATGAGCACTCAAGCCGCCAAAGCCCAACAACACAGCACCGCCGACGTCGGCATCCTGGATCGCATCATTGCCGAAACCAGGCTGACACCGGATGACGATGCCTACCTGATTGCCAAACGTGGCGTTTCAGCCTTTATCGAAGAACTGTTGAAACCGCAGAACAGTGGCGAGCCAGTCAAGAAAGCCATGGTCGACCGCATGATTGCGCAGATCGATGCGCGGCTCAGCGAACAGATGGATGAGATCCTCCATCACCCGGATTTTCAAGCGGCCGAATCGGCGTGGCGTGGGTTGCGGCTGCTGGTGGATCGCACCGACTTTCGCGAAAACATCAAGTTGGAAATCCTCAGCACGTCAAAACAGGACCTGCTCGACGACTTCGAAGACAGCCCCGAGCTGGTTCAGTCGGGTCTCTACAAGCACATCTACAGCGCGGAGTACGGGCAGTTCGGCGGCGAGCCTGTAGCGGCATTGATTGCCAACTACTATTTCGACCCCAGCGCACCGGATATCAAAACACTGCAGTACGTTTCCGGGGTCGCCTGTATGGCGCACGCGCCATTCATTGCAGCTGCAGGCCCCAAGTTCTTCGGCCTGGAAAGCTTCACCGGCTTGCCGGACATCAAGGACCTGAAAGACCACTTCACCGGCCCGCAATTTGCCAAATGGCAGAGCTTTCGCGAGGAGGAAAATTCTCGCTACACAGGATTGACCGCGCCGCGCTTCCTGCTGCGCCAACCCTACGATATGGAAGGCAACCCCATCAAACGCTTTGGGTATGCGGAAAACGTCGCGCACAGCCACGAGCACTATCTGTGGGGCAACACCGCCTACGCATTTGGTACCCGGTTGACCGACAGCTTTGCCAAGTTTCGCTGGTGTCCGAACATCATTGGCCCGCAAAGCGGCGGCGCCGTGGAAGACCTTCCCCTGCACCACTTCCAGAGCATGGGCGAGATCGAAACCAAGATTCCAACGGAAGTACTGGTCTCTGATCGCCGCGAGTATGAACTGGCTGAAGAGGGTTTCATTGCGCTGACCATGCGCAAGGGTAGCGACAACGCAGCGTTCTTCTCTGCCAACTCGGTTCAGAAACCGAAGAACTTCGGCAACAGCGACGAAGGCAAGGCGGCGGAGCTGAACTACAAGCTCGGCACTCAACTGCCCTACCTGTTCATCATCAACCGCTTGGCGCACTACATCAAAGTGCTGCAGCGCGAACAGCTCGGCTCGTGGAAGGAACGTACGGACCTGGAAACAGAGCTCAACAAGTGGATCCGCCAGTTCGTCGCCGACCAGGAAAACCCCAGCGCCGAAGTGCGCGGCCGCCGCCCTTTGCGCGCTGCCGAGATCAGCGTCAGCGATGTGCAGGGTGAGCCGGGCTGGTATCGGGTCAGCCTGAATGTACGTCCGCACTTCAAGTACATGGGTGCCGACTTCACCCTATCGCTGGTCGGCAAGCTGGACAAGGAATAGGAGCACCACCATGTCGAGATACGGCAGCCTGTTTGAGCGGTTGAACAGCAGCGGAGCGCAGGCTCCCCGCCAGTCTCACGAGGCCGATCTCACGGCCTCGGTGGCCGGGCACCTGGCGAAAATGCTCAGTACCCGCGCAGGCAGCGTGCAAACCCTGCCTGACTACGGGCTGCCGGATCTCAACGACATGCGCCTGAGCCTGCATGACGCATTGAGCCAATCACGTCAGGCAATCGAACGCTTTATCGAACGCTATGAACCGCGGTTGAGCAAGGTTCAGGTGACCTCTTTACCCCGCGACCACCACCATTTGTCGTTGAGCTTTCGCATCTACGGCCTATTGGAGGTTGAAGGCGACAAACGTCCTGTTCAATTTGCTGCGAACCTGGATGGCAGTGGCCAGGTCACCCTACGCTGAGGAACTACTGATGTCTGCAAAACCTGCGGCCCGCAAGGGCGACCCAACCGCCGATGGCGACAGCAATCTGATTGATAGCGGCTCTCCCGATGTTCTGTTCGACGGTCTGCCGGCAGCGCGCGAAGGCGATACGACCGAGTGCGGCAGTGAGCTGTGCGATCAGCTGAGTTTGACGGTGCTGATCAATGGAAAAGCAGCGGTCATGGTGGACAGTGAAGGCAGTGCTGGAAATGTCGTGATGAGTGGGTCCAGGACCGTACTAATCGGAGATTCACCCTCCAAAGAGAATTCACACACGTCGCTGATCAATCTTCTTGCGAGTCCACCTACCCAAAAGCAACACGACAAACTCACCGAATATTTAGACTCCTTAATGTCACCCAAACCATCACCAAAACCTTGCCAGTGTAGCGGCACCGAAGTCACACAAATTTATGGTTACGACAGTATTCCAAGCTATTCAGGAGATATCCCCTCTCCATTCCCCTTGATGCCCTATGTTCCAGAAGCACACGAAGCCTTCAAGATCTACTTTCCCGCTAGCGAAATTCGCAGTTGGGTGCGTTCAGCCGCTGAGTACCACGGCATCCCACACGTTTTATTGGCTGTGATTATTCAACAAGAAAACTGGCCCAAAGCAGGTACTCTTCTGAAGATTGCCCAATTCGTCGAGCGCACCCTGACGACAATCTCTGCGATTACAGATGAGTTGATATTTGACCTATTCCCAGACAGGGTTTCCGCCAGCTCAAGTGGTTTGGCAAACATGAGCAGAGCAACGCTTAGAAATGCCGTGAAATATATAGAATTCAATTACAACAAGCCTCCCATGCCACCTGAAGTTCAGTACCGAATATTTGATTACAACCAAGATACCCGAATCCCTGGTGACGATTGGAAAGCTGATCTCTACTACTGCGCAGCGCACTTGCGAGAGTTGATTGATCGAGTCACTGGGCAGCTATGCCATAACGCAAAGGTCGACAAGGTACAACTTAGGGACATTATTTCCGCCTACAACGGGTCTGGCAAAGATGCAAGAAAATATGGGCGCGACGCTATCGCACTTCTAGAACGAGCAGACAAAGGCACGGACTATCTATATTTTTATGAAAAATAAAATCACAACCAAACGCATTTTTTATGCTTTCACGCTCTATGCAATATCAATGCTCATTACATTCACTAATCTATTCTCAAATACATTCATGCTCTTAACGGACCGAAGCAATTTCATCCCCGCCGAATCATCGATCCTATTTTTTGACCCCTACATCATTGACCAAGGCTCATCCAACAACTGGATATACGGAAAAGACAAAAAAAATTACTACTATTTTTCACACGACGACGACATACCTTACATCTATGTTTCAAAATCGAATACGTGCCCATACTTTGATAAAAATAATTATGAAACTTGGTGTAGCACTGTGAAAGGCCGACCAAATTAATCCCAACTTACAACTTGATTGCCCTACGACTTAGAACGGCAGGAAGTACAGATGTCACTCAACCACCACTACCAAAGTGAACTCACCGCCCTGCGCCAACTCGGCAAACGCTTTGCCGAGCGCAACCCGGCGTTGGCGCCGTTCCTGGCAGAAAGTGGACGTGACCCCGATGTCGAACGGCTACTTGAAGGCGTCGCCTTCCTGACCGGCCGCTTGCGGCAAAAGCTGGATGACGAGCTGCCGGAACTGACGCATTCGCTGATGCATTTGCTGTGGCCCAACTACATGCGCCCGCTGCCCGCGTTCGGCATGCTGCAGTTTGACCCGCTGACCCGCGCTGGCCCCGCGCAGCTAGTGCCGCGCCATACACCAGTGCAGTCCACACCATTGCAGGGAGTGCAATGCCGCTTCCAGACAGCCTTTGACACCGACGTTTTGCCGCTGGCGCTGAGCGGATTGGAGTACACGGTCACCAGTGAAGGCGCAGTGCTGTCGCTGCGGCTGACACTGTGCGCCGACGGTCACTTGGGCGAGTTGAACCTTGAACGCTTACGCCTGCATCTGACGGGTGAACGCTACATCAGCCAACAGCTTTACCTGAGCCTACTGCAACAGTTAGACAGCGTGCAGTTGCGACTGTTGAGCGCGATGGGACAACCGCTCGAAGACAGCAATGGCAATACCTACAACAGCATCCTGCAACGCGAGCACGTAAAACCGGTTGGCTTTGCCGAAAACGAGGCGCTGGTGCCCTACCCGCTCAACACCTTCCGCGGATATCGGCATTTGCAGGAATATTTCACCTTCCCTGAGAAGTTTCTGTTTATCGACCTGGAAGGGCTGGATGTTCTGGCGACACACCCAAAGGACGTGATCGAGCAGGCCCAGGGTCTAGAGCTGCGTTTTACCCTGACTGGCGCCAGCGCCCAGCGGGTGCAGCCTACCGTGGACAACATCCGGTTGTACTGCACACCGATCGTCAACCTGTTCAGCGACGATGCCGCACCAATCCGGCTTGATGGCAAACAGGACCGTTACCGCGTGCTCCCCGGCACGCAGGATCCTCAGCATTTCGGTGTGTTTTCGGTCGACAAAGTGATTGGCTGGAAGCCCGGCAACGCGGGGTACACCGAATACGCGTTGTTTGAGTCCTTCGAGCACGATGCCAGTTTCGATGGTCCGGGGGCCCGGCCTCATTACAGCGTACGCCAGGAGCCGTCGATGGTAGCTGGCCGCCTGGACACCTACCTGAGTTTCGGCCAGCGCGATGCCAGCCAGAGCGAGACGATTTCGGTCGAGTTGACCTGCACTAATCAGAACCTCCCCAGCCAGTTGGGTGACGGCACCATTTGCATGCCGTGTGTGGGCACGCCCTCTTCGCTGAGCTTTCGCAACATTGGCCTGATCACCCCCTGCTATGCCCCACCGCTGCACCGTGACTTCCTCTGGAAGCTGATCAGCAACATGTCGCTCAACTATTTGTCCTTGGCCAACGTCGAGGCCCTCAAGGTCATTCTCGAAACGTATGACTTGCCACGTTACTACGACAAGCACGCCGAGAAGATCAGCCGCCAACTGATGAGCAGCCTGATCGAGATCCGCCACCAACACACCGATCGCCTCTACCGCGGCCTGCCCATACGTGGCGTGCGTACCCACCTGACCGTTGACACAAGTGGCTACCGCAGCGAGGGGGAACTGTACCTATTCGCCTCGGTACTTAATGAGTTCTTCGCGCTGTACGCCAGCCTGAACTCCTTCCATCAACTGCACGTACACAGCAAGCAAGGAGAGGACTACGTATGGACGCCACGCATGGGACAACAGCCCCTGCTCTAACGCCCTTGAGCCATGCGATTCGCGAGTACAGCCTGTTCCAGGGTGTACAGCAGGTGCTGACTCAACTCGCCAAAGCGGCCCCGGGCCTGAGCGATGAGGCACTGTACGAGCGCCTGGAATTTCAGGCCAATGCCAGCATGGGTTTCCCCGGCCGGGACATTGATCAGGTGCAGTTTTTTACCGAGAAAGGCGTCACACGTGCCCGGCTGCGGATCAACCTGGTCAGCCTGCTCGGGGCGGGATCGCCGCTGCCATCCTTTTACAGTGAACAGGCGTTGGCCGACAGTGATGGCGGCCGCTGCACCCGTGATTTCCTCAACCTGATCAACCACCGTTTGCAGTGCCTGCTGCTGCCTATCTGGCAGAAGTACCGCTACCACGCCCGGTTCCGCGCCGGCGCACGTGACCCGCTGTCGGAACAGCTGTTTGCCTTGATTGGGCTCGGTGGCCAACGCATCCGCCAAACCTCGGAACTGAACTGGAAACGCCTGCTTCCCTACCTCGGGCTGCTCAGCCTGCGTGCCCATTCCGCCGCGCTCATCGAGTCAGTGCTGCGCTACTACTTCAAGCATGCCGACCTGTTCATCGAGCAGTGCCTGGTGCGACAGGTCGCCATTCCCCTGGATCAACAAAACGCATTGGGAAGAGCCAACCATCAACTGAACGAGACGGCCGTGCTGGGCGAACAGACCGTCGATGGCGGCAGCCGATTCCGCGTGCACATCCGCCAACTGCGCTGGGACCAACTGCACGCCTACCTGCCGATCGGCGACGACTACCGCCCGTTGTGCGCCCTGGTGCGATTCACCTTACGGGACCCCTTGAGCTACGACATTCAGTTGCAGCTGCGCCCCGACGAAATCCACGAACAACGCATTGGCGAAGACAACGAATGCCATCTGGGCTGGACCAGTTGGTTGGGCCATGAACACGCCGACGGCATCGTTTCATTGAATAGCGCACTAGAGGACAACTCCGATGATCAACGTTGATCTGCAGCACCTGGTCCAGGCATTGGATGCCGATTGCAAAGCTGAACTGGAACGCAGTGCCGAGCGCTGCATACGACGCGGAGGCCAGAAAGTTCTTATCGAGGACCTGCTGCTGGGGTTGTTGGAACGCCCGCAAGGCATGCTAGTTCGCGCCCTGCAGGATGCTGCGATAGAGCCCGGTGAGTTGGAGCGGGTGCTGCATGCCACCAGCGGCCAGAGCGAATCCCGCAACCCGGTATTTTCCACCGAACTGGTGCAATGGCTGCAGGATGCGCTGATGCTGGCCACGCTGGAGCTGCGCCAACCCTACATTGGTGAAGCGGCATTGCTGCTGGCCTTATTACACAACCCTCAACGGTATGCCGGCAGCCAATACCAACCGCTCCTGGCGCGGTTGAATGCGACACGTCTTCGCGAATACGCAAAGGCGACGCCCCCCGCTCTGACGCCCGCTGCCTCCGGTACTTCTGTCGCCGCCGACTCCGCTCTGCAACGCTTTACCCACGACCTCACCCAACAAGCAGTTGAGGGCAAGCTGGACCCGGTCTTATGCCGGGATGACGAGATTCGGCAGATGATCGACATCCTCTCGCGCCGCCGCAAGAACAACCCCATCGTGGTCGGCGAAGCCGGCGTGGGCAAGACCGCCATCGTCGAAGGGTTGGCGTTGCGCATTGCGGCCAAAGAGGTGCCGGAAGCCCTCAGGCATATGCGCCTGTTAACGCTAGACCTGGGGTTATTGCAGGCCGGGGCAAGTATCAAGGGCGAGTTCGAGCGGCGCCTTCAAGGGGTCATTGAGGAGGTGAATAATGCTACCAAGCCAATCATTCTCTTCATTGACGAAGCCCATACCCTGATCGGCGCTGGCGCCCAGGCTGGCGGCTCTGATGCCGCCAATTTGCTCAAACCTGCGCTCGCACGCGGAGAACTGCGCACCATCGCAGCGACCACCTGGAGTGAATACAAGAAGTACTTCGAAAAAGACCCCGCCCTGGCGCGGCGCTTTCAACCGGTTCAGTTACATGAACCCACCGTCCAGCAGGCGGTGACTATTCTGCGTGGGCTTGCGCCGTTCTATGAGCAGAGCCACGGCGTCTACCTGCGCGATGACGCGGTCGTGGCCGCCGCTGAACTGTCGGCACGTTACCTGTCCGGCCGGCAGTTGCCCGATAAGGCGGTCGATGTCCTCGACACCGCCTGCGCCCGCGTACGCATCAGCCTCGCCGCAGCCCCCTCACTGCTTGAGCGCCTGCGCAATGAACTGGCCGAAGGAGAACGCCAACGTGAAGCGTTGCAACGCGACCATGACGCCGGGCTGATAACCGACCCGCAAGTACTGGCCCAGCTGCATCAGCAGCTCGATGCCACGGCCACAGAAGTGACGGCCTTGGAAGCCGAATGGGTGACCCAGCGCGAGGCGGCAAAAAAGCTACTGGATCTGCGCCAGCAATGCGCAGCGCTGCGTCGCTCCCCCGCCAGCGAAGTGCACTCATCGTCGGCGCTGGAAGACCTTGAAGCACAACTGCTCGAAGCGCAGTCGGCACTAGCAACCAGCCAGCGCCACAAACGCCTGGTCAGCCACGAGGTTTGCCCGCGCTTGGTGGCCGAGGTCATCAGCCACTGGACCGGCGTGCCCCTCTCCCATCTGGCACGAGAGCACAACAGCGCCGTGGCCGAATTCGGCCACGCGTTGGGCCAACGCGTGCTCGGCCAGCCGCAGGCGATCAACGCGCTGGATAGAGCGATGCGGGCCAACGTCGCCGGCCTCAATCGCAGCGACGCACCGGTCGGCGTGTTCCTGCTGGTCGGCCCCAGTGGTGTGGGCAAAACGGAAACCGCCCTGGCCATGGCTGACCTGCTGTATGGCGGCGAGCGTTTCCTCACCACGATCAACATGGCCGAGTTCCAGGAAAAGCACACCGTGTCGCGCCTGATCGGTTCACCGCCCGGTTATGTCGGCTATGGCGAGGGTGGCATGCTCACTGAGGCCGTTCGGCAAAAGCCCTATTCGGTGTTGTTGCTGGATGAGGTCGAGAAAGCCGACCCCGAAGTGCTCAACCTGTTTTACCAAATCTTCGACAAGGGCGTAGCCAACGATGGCGAAGGGCGCGAGATCAACTTTCGCAATACCCTGATCCTGATGACCTCCAACCTGGCCAGCGAGCAGATCACCGCCCGATGCGCCAGCGGTCAACCGCCCACCGCGCAAGACCTGGAACAACTGATTCAACCGACCCTGGTTCGGCACTTCAAACCGGCGCTGCTGGCGCGTATGCGTGTTGTGCCGTACTACCCCATCGCGGGCGACGTGCTGCACGCCCTGGTCGTACTGAAACTGAATCGCTTCGGTGAACGCCTGACGTCGCGCAAGCTGCGTTTCAGCTACAGCGACCACCTGATCGAGCACCTCGCACAGCAATGCACCGATGGAGCCAGCGGCGCCCGCCTGATCGACGCCTTGGTTGATCAACACCTGCAACCGCAGATCGTGGACCGCCTGCTCGCAGCCATGGCCGGTGGTCAACCGATACAGCAGGTACACGCCAGCGTTGATGCCCAGGGAGCGGTTGCCTGTGAGTTCGCTTGAACCTGCAATCGACCAACTGATGCCCGACACCGAGGCGCTACTGCGTCACCTCGGTGAGCTGGCTCAGTTGACGGACGGCACCCGGCTTCAGGAGGGGCTGGTGACCACAGCGGCGCAGTTGGCCCAATGCCCGCTGAGCTACCTTTTCGTACTGGATGACACCGGCGCCGGGCTGAACCTGGCTGCCGCATGGTGTGATGGTCAGGTGCAAGCCCAGGCTGCCGATAGCCAGCCGCGCAACTACATGAACGAGGCGTTGCTGCAGTACTGCCTGAATCAGCAGCAATCCTTGAACATCCCTTTACTGAGCAACGGGCTGTATCAGACGGACTTTTTACCTGCCGGTGAGCCGGGCTGGCGCTGCCTGCTCTGCATCCCCTTGCATGATGTTTCACAGGGCCTTCGTGGCCTGCTGCTGGTCGCCGATCGCCACGCCCGTGATCTGAATTCATCCTCTGCTTCGCTCTGCCATCTAGGGCATTTCGTACTCGTTCAACTGGGGCGGCTGCGCCACCTGCACCCAGCGCCGGCAATGGCGCCGAAACACGCCAGCATTTCTGATCGGCCTGCCAGCAACTACGGCCTACTTGGCAATAGCCCCTGCATGCAGGGTGTTCGTGAGCTGATCAGCAAGGTGCTGGACTATCCGGTCAGCGTATTGGTCACCGGAGAGACGGGCACCGGCAAAGAGCTGGTCGCTCGTGCCATTCATGACAACGGCGCACGGGCCAGCAAGAGTTTTGTTGCACAAAACTGCGCCTCCCTTCCTGAGAACCTGCTGGAAAGTGAACTGTTCGGCTACGTGCGGGGCGCGTTCACTGGCGCCGATAGCCATCGCCCAGGTCTGTTCGATGCGGCCAATGGCGGCACCTTGTTCCTGGATGAAATCGGCGATATGCAACTGGCCTTGCAGGGCAAATTGTTGCGTGTATTGCAGGAGGGAGAAGTACGCCCGCTGGGCAGCAACAAGACCCACAAAGTGGATGTACGCATCATTGCCGCCACCCACCACAACCTGGAAGAGCTGGTGGAAGCCGGGCAATTTCGCCGGGATCTGTTCTATCGGCTGGCCTACTTCCCTATTGAACTGCCGCCACTGCGAGAGCGTGGGGCAGATGTGCGGGCGCTCGCCGAACACTTCACTGCCACGTTCTGCACAACCTTGCAGCGCCCCACCTGTCACTGGTCATCGGAAGCACTGGCCCTGCTCGATAGTGAGAGCTTCCCAGGCAATGTGCGCCAGCTCAGGGCCCAGGTCGAGCGTGCAGTCTTGCTTTGCGACAGTGGCGAACTGCTGCCCTGCCACCTCGATCCACGCCAGGCAAAACAAGAGGTAAAGCCCCCCACCAATCTTCAGCAACGCCTCGACCAGCTCGAACGCGGGCTGCTGCTGGACTGCCTGCGTCGCAATGGGGGCAACCAAAGCCAGTCCGCGCGGGAGTTGCAGGTGTCCCGCCGCACGTTCCTAAACCGGTTGGCGCGCTTGGACATCAAGCCGGCCGAGCAGGACTTCAGGCCGGTACAGAAACCAGCCAAACCCAACTTCCATGACCCGATGCTTCGCTCGAAAGGTATCTCAGGATGAGTCAATCCCCTCTCGCACTGTCACTACCCGATGTAGCCAATGACTTCAAAGTGCTGGCCTTCAAGGGCAATGAGGCCCTCAACACGCCGTATCGCTTCGAGATCGAAGTGGTCAGCGATCGTGCCGATATCGACCTGGAAGGCCTGCTGCACCAACCGGCCTTCCTCGCCTTCGACGTCCAGGGCGCCGGCGTGCATGGTCAGATCCACAGCGTGGCCCAGGGCGAAACCGGGCGGCGCCTGACCCACTATCACTTGGTGTTGGTGCCACGCCTGGCGTACCTGGCGCACGCTCACCAGCAGCGCATGTTCCAGAACATGAACGTGCCGAAGATCATCGCCGCCGTGCTGGAAGGCCATGGCATCCTTGCCGACAGCTACCGCTTCCAGTGTGGCCCGACGGTCTATCCTCCGCGCGACTACTGCACCCAGTACGACGAGACCGACCTCAACTTCCTGCAGCGCCTGTGCGCCGAGGAAGGCCTGAGCTACCACTTCCAGCACAGCTCCACCCAGCACCTGCTGGTGTTCGGCGATGACCAGACTGTGTTCCGCAAACTGCCGGAGACCGCCTACCAGCCAGGTGCGGGAATGGCAGCACAGCATAGCGTGGTGTCACGTTTCGGTGTACGGGTGGAAACCCGCGCCGCCCAGGTCAGCCGCCGCGACTACGACTTCAAGCAACCGCACGTACGCCTGAGTGCCGAGCAGCGGGTGGTGGTGGCCGAGGGCGAACGCGCCCCACCGCCGCTGGAAGATTACGACTACCCCGGCGAGTTCCGCGATGACGCCCGTGGCAGCCAATTGAGCAAGCGCGCCCTGGAACGGCATCGCCACGACTACCGCCTGGCTGAGGGCAAAAGCGATCAGCCGGCCTTGGTCAGCGGCCACTTTCTACCGCTCACTGCCCACCCGCGCACTACCTGGAATGACCTATGGCTGCTGACCGCCCTCACCCATGAAGGCCGTCAACCGCAGGTACTGGAAGAGTCGGTGACCAGCGACACCAGCAAGGACCCGGACGGCTTCCATCAGGGCTATCGCAACACCTTTACCGCCACGCCCTGGGACACCCCCTATCGGCCGGAGCTGAAGCATCAACGCCATGTGATCCACGGCAGCCAGTCGGCGACCGTCACCGGCCCGGCCGGTGAAGAAGTGTTCTGCGATGAATTTGGTCGCGTCAAAGTGCAGTTCCCCTGGCAGCGCACCGGCCAGGCCGACGAACACAGCAGCTGCTGGCTGCGCGTGGTCAGCGCCTGGGCCGGCAACCAGTACGGCAGCGTGGTGATTCCGCGTATCGGGATGGAGGTCGAGGTGTCTTTTTTTGAAGGCGATCCCGACCGTCCCTACGTGTCAGCCTGCCTGCCCAACACCACCAACCCGGTGCCCTACCCACTGCCCGCGAACAAAACCCAGTCGGTGTTCAAGTCCTCCAGCACCCCTGGCGGTGGTGGCTTCAACGAAGTGCGCATCGAGGACAAGAAAGGAAGCGAAGAGATCCTCGTGCATGCCGAGCGCGACTGGCGCCAGATCGTCAAGCACGACCATACCCTATACGTCGGCAATGTGCGGCGCACCACGGTTGGCGCCAATTGCTATACCGAGCTGAAAGCACAAGAACATCACACAACCCACGGCGAACGCATGGTCGCCATCAAAGCCAGCGATCACCTCAACATCGCCGAGAGCCAACATATCAAGGTGGGTGTCGGGCAGTTTGTTGAAGCGGGTAATGAGCTGCACTTCAAAGCCGGCGACAAGGTGGTCATCGAAGCCGGCGTAGAGCTGACGCTGATAGCCGGTGGCAGCTTTGTGAAGATCGACCCAAGCGGCGTCTGGTGCAACGGCAAGAAGGTCGGCCTCAACGCCGGGGGCAGCGCTGGCGAAGGTTCTGGTCTTCAACTGCTGTCCCCCCTGGAGCTAGCCCCCCCACCTCCGCCACTGGCCCCAGTACAGGCCAAGTTGATGCAAGTCGCACAGGAACAGGGCAGCGAACGCTGCTTGATCTGTGAAGCCTGCCAGGAGGGCGTATGCACGCCAACCTGATCTCCCTGACACACGCCGCACATAGGAGCCCACCCGCATGAGCACGCCCTCCCTCCTGACCAGTCAGTGGCTGAGTGAACAACGGCGCCGCCAGCGCCAGTTGCTGGTCATTGCCAACCCGATGGCAGAGCCCAACCCGATACCGACGCTGTTTGCCCACGCGCCGATACGTGATTACGTCAAGGTTTATCAAGGCACGCCGTTTGAGAACCTAGCGCCACTGGGGCCATGGCTAGTACGCATCGACTTCAGCACCATGGCCGCCCTGTCTGCGCTACTGCGGTCGCCTGAGCACCACTGGGGGTGGGTTGCCAGTGCGGAGCAGTTGGACATGAACGAGGTGGTTGCGCATTGGCAAGCCCGCATGCTCATCCATGACGAGGACCAACGGGCGTTCTATCGCTTCCAGGACAATCGCGTCATTTCGCGCCACCTGCAGGCATTGGATAACGAGCAGATCCCGTTGTTGTTGGGGCCGCTTTGCAGCGCGCTGTGCTGGGACGGCAAACAATGGATAAGTGTGGACAACCCCGCCCCAGGTACCTACTCGGAGCCCTTCGATACGCCGTGGCTTCAAGTACCGCCTGCGGCTGAGCAATCTGCTGCAGCGCAGAAGGCCACGTTGGAAACATGGCTCTGGGAAAACCATCTGGACGCAACCCAGCAGTTACTAACCCGTGAGTCCCTGGCGACCTGGCTGCAGGTTCAGTTGGACAAGGCTGATAGCTGGGACTGGTCCAGGCAGGAGCAGGTTCACTTCCTGCTGGAACATCAACTCAACACTGACCTCGCCAACCTCCCGGCCTGGGCTCCGCGCGCAGAAGAGACTCCCGATGCTCATTTTGTGAGAGCCCAGCAAGACATCCTGCAGGCCAACAAGGGAGCACTGGCATGAGGAGCCTCATCTCTGTGGGTCGTTTGAGCCTTCTGGCATTCAGCCTTAGCGCTTGCAGTTGGGTCGGAGTTCTCGCCACGGAGGGCCCGCTTTTATTGACCGAACGTCGTGGCCTGGACAGTTTCACCCTGGTGGCCGACCTGCCTGAGAATTTCGGCCTCAGCATCACCGGTTGGTACGGCCCTGTCGACAAAACCCGACTCAATTGTCAGGTCACCAATCTTTACGACAACGAACAGCAGGCGCGCAATCTGGGCAAGGGCTTCGATATCCCGATTAATCCCGAGGCGAAGTCGACCTCACGCACCATCCCGCTTACCTATTACGTCGGTGCCTGCAAGCTCCGGTTGGGCAAGGTTGAAATGGAGATTGACGGGCGTTACGGCGAACAACCCTGGCAAAAAACCTATGCCGACGCAATTTTCTATATCCACAAGCGTACTCCCGAAGATGAACAAAACTTCGACAACAACAGCACTCGGCAAGTAGATGCCCAGTGCACCTGGCTGTTCCAGCAGAGCAAGGCCAAATCCCGTCTGGGTGAAATCAGCAAGCTGCTGACCTGCAAAGGCGCCGGCGCCAACCTGCAATACGACCAACTGGCCGGCAAGACGGTGAAGCTGGCCATTGAGGTCAATCCGGAGGAGCGACCTTACTACAAAGACACCTGGATCAAATTCCCAAACGGCTGGAAGCCATGCAAGGCAGAAGATAACGATTGGATTTGGTGCAGAACCCCTCCCACCTTTCAAACTTTCAAAATGAACGGGCAGACCTGCACGGTCTATCCCGGCTGCACGGAGTAATCACGGATGATTAATCGCTTTTCCTGGAAGTGCCGGCTCCCCATACGCATTCGCCACTTGCGCCTATTCACGCTAGGCCTGGCGGCAACCACTCTGACCGCGTGCAGTTGGGTCGGTGTTTTCGCCACAGAAGGCCCGCTGCTACTGACGGAACGTCGTGGCCTGGACAGTTTCACCCTGGTGACCGACCTGCCTGATAACTTCGGCCTCAGCGTCACCGGTTGGTATGGTCCCGTCGATACAAACGGGCTCAATTGTCAGGTCACCAACCTTCACAACAACAAACAGCAAGCGCGCGAGCTGGGTAAGCGTTTCGATATCCCGATCAACACCGAGGCGAAGTCGACCTCACGCACTATTCCACTGACCTATTACATCGGTACCTGCAAGCTCCGGTTAGGCAAGGTTGAAATGGAGATTGACGGGCGCTACGGCGAACGGCCAAGGCAAAAAACCTATGCCGACGCGATCTTCTATATCCACAGGAAGGTTACCGATGATGAACAAGGCTTCGACAAGAACGGTACTCGTCAAGTAGATGCCCTGTGCACCTGGCTGTTCCAAGAAAGCAAATTACATCTTGAACTTACCAAACTGCTGACCTGCAGAGGCGCTGGCGCCAATCTGCAATACGACCAGTTGGCCGGCAAGACGGTGAAGTTGGCCATTGCGGTCAATCCGGAGGAAGAACCTTATCGCGATGACACGTGGATCAAGTTCCCTGAGGGATGGAAGCCATGCCAGCCCAAAGAAGGTTGGCAACGCTGCCAGAAGCCACCTGTTTTTAAAACTTTCCAAATGAACGGGCAGACCTGCACGGTCTATCCAGGTTGCACGGAGTAATTACGGATGACTACTAAATTCAAGGAAACCTGTCCTAAACGTGGTTCGTGGTGCAGCTTTCGCCTGGTGGACGAACATGGCGAAGGGACACCTTATGCCGGCCTTAATTACACTCTGCATGACCGCATGGGCATGGCCTACTCGGACACGCTTGATAGCGAGGGATACGCCCGCGTAGAAAATTTCTATTTCGGTCCGCTGGTGCTGGATCTTTCAATGCCTTACCAAGGTGGGGTAGACCCGTGGTATGAAGAGCTTCAAATCCGTAAGCATTTCAAGCTGCCACTAACAGCCCTCCAGATCGCCGCCGAGCAGTCTCCCACCGGCCCACGCACCAATGGCCTCACCTACAAGGCACGCGAACGCGCTGAAAAAGAGCAGGCCGCCTTTTTCCAGGTGGAAGTGCGTGACTTTACCAAGCCCGGCGAAGCCACCCACCTGCCAGACGCAGATACCACTTTCCAATCATGCCCGTCACCTTTTCTGAAAGAAGCCTGCACACACTCCAACACCCAACCCGGCGTCGCCTTGATGGCCAACAAGCACAATGTGCTCGAAGTCAAAGCCCTGCGCGCCTACAACCCATTGCTCTCACATGACAAAGGGTTCTGTGCACTCAACGCTTACCATTTATCGATCATGTCGCTGCTCAGCTACGCCCCGTTTCACAAGGACCGCGCCTATAACGAAGATCCAACTCCGCCTCCCTATAAAGAAGCGGGCTGCATCGGCGCTGTGCTGCAGAGCCAGTTGGCTCGTTGTGAACGGCCAACCCGCTTTAGTGACGGCGGGCCCTATCACCTACTCACAGAAGAGGTGCCTTACTCCAAACGCCTGGAAGTGGTCCCCTACAATCCGGTGCGCTATGCCAAGGAAGCTAAGGAAGGTTGGGAATACCCCGAGAAGGTGCATTTTCTTCACGATGAATCGGACAACCAAGCCTTCATCACCCATAGCGATAAGGTAATGCTGATCTCGGTAAGAGGTACCGCAGGTCTCAGAGATGCTCTGCGAGACATGGATGCCAAGCAGGTCCCCTACCTTGCTGGCGAAGGGGGCAAAGGCAATGCCCATCGTGGTTTCTACAATTCCTTCGAAGTAACTCGAAAATTTGTCGAACGCTACATGGATGCGTTCTACACCGGCAATCAGACCATCATGGTCTGTGGTCACAGCCTCGGCGGTGCCATTGCTTTGTTGCTGGCGGAGTGGCTACGGCTGAGTGCAAGCAAACCCAAAGTCATGCTCTACACCATCGGCGCCCCTCGCGCCGGCAACCAATCCTTCGTCAAAGCCGCCGCCGACCTCACCCACCATCGCATCGTTAACCACAATGACCCGGTACCTGGGGTGCCCTCCACCTGGATGGACGCCGAATGGAAGATGGTACTCCCCGGCACCACCCTGCTGATCGCCTCCATCGGCTCGCCCTGGATCGGTCTGATGCTGACCCTTGGCGGCTTGCTCAACCTCAAGGACGATAACTACGAGCATCACGGCGAACAGTGGCACTTCATGCCACGCAAACTAGGTAAAAATTCGGTGCTGTGGCAACCAAGGTGCGCAGCCATCGAACAGAAGACGTGCGCCGAGTTCGCCGCCCATATCGAGCTCAAAGGCGATATGCCAAAACGGGCGGCGTTTCTCATGCAAGCCTTGTCGGCCGCTGAGCACTCCAGCGACGGCGGCTACAGTCGCAACGCGTTGACCACCCTGCTGCGCTGGCATGCCAGCGTTCAGCACCGCGGGGGGAAGTTGCTCACCCCCGACGAGCGCGAACAGATCGAAAAGCAGATCAAGCCGCTACGAGCAGAGATGGAAAAACCTATCAACCTTAGCTACGAACGTTTTAGACACAACCTTCGCAGCCGCCCCCATCCACGGCTCTCGCAAACCTCTGAAGTGGAACTGCGCGGACTTTTCCGAACAAGTCAGCAGCGCCTTGAATCTCTTCAGAGTGATCAGACAAAAAGTCTGAGCCGAGCACAAGCACGACTGAAAAATCAGGACGAACATCGACTCGAATGGCAACACGTTTTCGGTGACATCCCAAAGAGCGATGAACTCATCAAATTGATCGACGAGTGGCTTGATCGCCCTGAAAACAAAAAAGCCGCCGCGTTGGCCAAGGTATCCAGCCCCAGCGAAGAACAGCAGGCCTACGCCTGATTTAACCCCAAACAGTGACTTTCCTCATCGGCATGGGGCGGGCACCTGTTGCCAAAATTCAATGAAGGAGCGCCCGAATGCGTTGTTTTTCACCTGTTTTTCTTCTTCTGCTGCTGTGCATCAGCGGCTGTACCGGCAACTACGTATTCAGCGACCCGGATTACCGCCCACTCGGTGATCCTCGCGCGCTCAACCGCAGTCAATGAGGCAGAGATCTCGACATGCAAATGATCATGGAAATCCTCAATCCTCCGGCATCCCTGCCGGAGCACTCCCGCAGCCAAGTTTTCACCTCAGCCGGTGGCGTGGCGGGTCGCAACGATGACTGCCACTGGTGCATCCCCGACCCGACAAAACAGCTCTCCGGCCAACATGCACGCATCAGTTTTCACGACGGCGACTTTTACCTCACCGATACCAGCAGCAATGGTACCTGGGAGGTGGATACCGGCAAGCGCCTGACCAAGGACCGGCCGCTGCGCCTGCGCAATCGCGCCGTTTACCGGCTGAGCCAATTCGAGATCGGCGTCCGCCTGGTACAACCCTCGGACCTGCTCACCCTCGGCGCCGGGCGCCCACTGCCCGCCGACAGCGTGATCCGGGAAGACTACCTCGATGCCGACCCCATCACATTGCTCGACCGGGTAGCACATCAAGCCAGTGATGATGACCTGAGCGATGTGCTCAACACTTCGCCGAAAGTCGACCAGCACGATGATCACACTCAGCTGGAGGCCACCCATGTGCGGGTACCGACCCTGGCACCCGCGCCTACGGCCATGGCATCTCCAGCCCCGCTCTCCTCGACGTCTTTCTGGAATGAATTCGGAAGCGCCCTGGGAATGGACCTGCTCCATCTTTCTGATCATGAGCGCGAGACACTGGCGGTCAATGCTGCCCACCTGCTGCGCAGTTGCACCACAGAGCTACAGCGATGCCTGCGTACCTGCGCCGAGCTCAAACACGACACCCGGATTGAATCGGACGTTGACGTTCGCCTGGACTCAGTAGCGGAGCTGGTGCATGCACCGCTGTCGGCCAGTTTGGCGCAAGTCGGTCGTAGCTGCCGCACGTTGCAACGCCATCAAGTGGCCACGCATGCCGCCAGCCGCACCGCATTGCGTAATGCGGTGGAACAACTATCGCCGGCCAATGTGACCTTGCACTTCGAACCCACCGCCTCGCGCCGCTGGTTCATTGCCGAAGGGCGATGGAAAACCTACTGCCGGCTGCATCAGGACCAACGCGAGGCACTCCTGCAACACCCTTTGGGAGAAGGCTACCCCCATGCCTACAACGAGCAGCAGCGCCTGCTCGACACCTTTGAGCAGCTGCCAACAGGAGAGATTTAATGCCTTACCTAAGAACATTGGCCTGCATGGCTTTGGGGCTGTTGCTGAGCGGGTGCTCGGCCCTGTCCCCCTATTCCTCCATGACCAAACTGGAACTGTCCCTTGCCGCCAGCGAGGACGTGAATCCAGATATCCATGACCGCCCTTCGCCCATCGTGTTGCGGCTGATGGAGCTCAAACACCCGGTGGCGTTTGAGAACGCCGACTTCTTCAGCCTGTATGAGCGCCCGAAGACTGCCCTGGCCGTCGACCTGGTGAACACCGAAGAACTGGAGTTGAGCCCCGGCAAACAGGTCGAGCTCAAGTTGAGTGTGGAGCCCTCCAGCCACTACGTGGGCGTACTCGCCGCCTACCGCGATCTACCAGAAACCCAATGGCGCTATGTGATCCCACTGAAGCCCGCCGAGATCAACCGAACCCATCTGATACTCGACCAGCACGGCATACGCCCCCCCGCCGATCCCAAGCCAGCCGCCGAGGGCAGACCATGAATACGGATAAGACTGCCTGGAAAGATTGCCTAGGCACCGAAAAGTCTGACCGCTGCCAACAACCGTCTCTGTTCAAAACCTTTCAAATGAACGGGAAGACTTGCACGGTCTATCCCGGCTGCACGGAGTAATCACGGATGACTTTTAAGCTTAAGGAAACCTGCCCAAAACGTGGCCTCTGGTGCAGCTTTCGCCTGATCCCACTGACCATTGCGCTACTCAGCCTCAACGCCTGCAGTTGGGTCGCCCTTGCGGCCAAGGAAGGTGCCGTCTCAGCCACCGGCCGCTATGGCTTGGACAGTTTCACCTTCGAGGGCTCGCTGCCGGCAGAGTTCGGCATGGACATCAAACCCTCGTACGACCCGGTCGATCCAGAGAGCAGCGTCTGTCAGCGCCAGAACCTGTATGGCGAATGGAGCCCGCGTTATTACGGCACCCGCGACACCGTGCCGATACAGGCTCAACCACAAACCTTCACACGCAAGCTGCCGCTGACCTACAGCGTTGGCCTGTGCAAGATGCGACTGACGGCGGTGGATCTGGAAGTCAATGGGCGTTACGGCCAGCAAGATTGGCAACAGACCTATGCCAATGGTGGCTTTAGGATTTTCAACCAGTTGCCGGCGGACGCGCCTGGGTTCGATGAAAACGGCATTCGCGCTGTAACCGCTCAATGCAGTTGGTTGTTCCAGCAGAGCAAAGCCAAATCCCGGTTGGGTGAAATCAGCAAGCTCCTCACCTGCGATGCCACGGGCACCCATTTGCAATACGACCAGTTGGCCGGCAAGACGGTGAAGTTGGCGATTGAGGTTAATCCTGAGGAAGAACCCTACTACGACGACACCTGGATCAAATTCCCAAACGGCTGGAAGCCATGCAAGACAGAAGGTAACGACTGGATTTGGTGCAGCCCCCCCCCCACATTCCAAACCTTTCAAATGAACGGCCAGACCTGCACGGTCTATCCCGGCTGCACGGAGTAATCACGGATGACTTTTAAACTCAAAGAGACCTGCCCCAAACGTGGCCTCTGGTGCAGCTTTCGCCTGGTTGATGAACATGGCGACGCGACACCTTATGCCAGCCTCGATTACACCCTGCATGACCGCATGGGCACGGCCTACTCGGGGACACTCGATACTGAAGGCTACGGCTATCTGGAAAACTTCTACTGCGGCCCTCTGATACTTGATCTGAGTGCACCGTATACGGGGCTCAATACTTCGTACAGACGTCTTCAAACTCGACAACAATTCAAACTTCCTTTAACCGCCCTCCAGGTCGCCGCCGAACAGTCCCCCACCGGCCCACGCATCGATGGCCGCACCTACAAGGCACTCGAACGCGCCGAAAAAGAGCAAGCCGCCTTTTTCCAAGTGGAAGTGCGTGACTTTGCCAAGCCGGGCGAAGCCGCCCACCTGCCGGAAGCCGATACCACCTTAAATCCGCGCCCCTCGCCTTACCTCAAGGAAGCCTGCACCCACTCCAACACCCAGCCCGGCATAGCCTTGATGGTCAACAAGCACAATGTGCTGGAAGTCAAAGCCCTGCGCGCATTGAGCCCGCTGTTTTCCCGTGACAAAGCCTTCTGTGCGTTAAACGCCTATCACCTGTCGATGATGGCCGTACTCAGCTATGCGCCATTTCATCGGGAGCGCACGCCCGACGAAGCCCCAACTCCACCGCCCTACAAAGTGCCGGGCTGCATCGGCAGCGTTCTGCAAAGCCAACTCGGCCACCTGATCCCGCCGACCCAGTTTAAGCAAAGCGGCCCGTTCTATCTGCTGAATGAAGAGGTGCCTTACTCCAAGCGTCTGGAGATCGTGCCTTACGATCCCGAACGCTATGCCAAGGAAGCTAAAGCCAACTGGAAGTACCCTGAAGGGGTGCATTTTTTGCACGATAAAGATACCGAGACCCAAGCCTTTATCACCCACAACGATAAGGTGGTGCTGATTTCGGTGCGTGGCAGCCAGGAGTTTTCGGACTTTTTGCGCGACGGGGATGCCCGACAAGTGCCCCATGTCGACGGCCAAGGAAAGATCCATCGAGGATCTCATGATGCCTTCCTGGTCGCCAGGAAATTCGTCGACACCTATATGGAAGCCTTTTATACAGGCAACCAAACCATCCTAGTCTGTGGGCATAGCTTGGGCGGCGCCATTGCTCTGCTACTGGCCGAATGGTTGCAACGCAAGTACTCCGACGATATCCAGCTCTACACCTACGGATCCCCGCGCACCGGCAACCGGACCTTCGCCAATGCCGCCCAATCCTTGCCGCATCACCGACTGGTCAACCACAACGACCCAATCCCGTCGGTACCGGCCACCTGGATGGATGCCGAGTGGAAAATGGCGCTACCCGGCAGTGCCATGCTCATCGCCAGTATCGGCAACCCCATGATCGGTACCTTCCTGCTACTGGGCGGCCTGCTCAACCTGCGTGGCGATCCCTACCAGCACCATGGCGAACAGCGGCACTTCATGCCGCGCAAAGCCGGCCAGAGCGCCGCCTCGTCGGTGCTCTGGCAACCCGGCTGCGCCGCCATCGAAGAACTGACCTGCGCGAAGTTCGCCGGCGCCATTGAGCTCAAGGGCGACATGCCCGCCCGCCAATCCTTCGCCACGCAAATGCTGTCGATGGGCGAACACTTCAATGACCCCGGCTATGCCAATGCTGCATTGGCCACCTTGCTGCGCTGGTACGCCAGCGTCTCGCGGGACAAAGACAAGGGCGCGCTGTTCACCGGCAGGGAGCGTAAGCAATTGGGTTTGCAGATTGAGGCTATTCAGACCGAGGTCGAACAAGTCCCGACGCTGACCTACACCCAGTTCCGCCACAACCTGCGAGGGCGAACCGACCTACGCTTCGATCGCCTGACCGAGCTGCAACTGCGCAGCCTGTTCCAGGACAGCCAGCAACAACTCAACGCCTTGCACACCCAGCAGCGCCAGGATCTGAGCCGGGCGCAAAAACGCCTGAAAGCGCAAAGCGAGCGAACACTCGGTTGGCAGGATGTGTTTGGCGATGTCGCCGACAGCCCGGCCCTGCAGCAGTTGCTTAATACCTGGCTAGCCCTAGACACCAACCAGGCGGCAGCCCGCCTGGCAAAAGTGTCCCAAGCCACTGACGAACAGCAGGCATACGCCTGAGCTACCCCCCGAAGAAGTGACCTCTCCTCACCCAGATGGGGTTGGGGATCTGTTGCCAAAAAGTCAATAAGGAGCATCGGTATGCGTTGTTTTTCACCCGTTTTTCTTCTGCAGCCGTGCATAAGCAATGGCTGCCGCAACTACGTATTCAGCGACCCGGATACCCACCTGATACTCGATCAGCATGGCATACGCCCGCCTGCCGATCCCAAGCCAGCCGCCGGGGGCAGATCATGAATACGGATAAAACTGTCTGGAAAGAAGGCATGTTGCTGCGCCCGCAACACTTCCAACAGAACGACCGCTACTACGCGCACCAGCTGAACATGCGCACCCAGTTGACTAGCCCCTACAGCTGGGGCTTCTTCAATTTGGAAGTGGACACCAGCTACCTGAAACAGAGCAAGGTACTGGTTCGCGCCGCCTCAGGGGTCATGCCGGATGGCACCTTTTTCGAGCTGACCCATGACCATCAGGCACTGACACTGGATGTGCCGTCAAACACCTATGACGTGCCCGTCTACCTGGGGCTTCCGCTAGTCAGTGGCAGCCAGGTTGAGACCCGCGACCCCGCCCAGACTGACGCGCTGGCGCGCTACCTCAGCCATGATTGCGACGTGAGCGACTCGAACGCCGGCGCGCATACGACCAAGATGATGAGTTGTGCCCGCCCGGATCTCCAGCTACTGCTGGGTGAGCAGCGCCGTGACAGCGCGTTTGTCAAAATTAAGCTCTGCCACATCCAAGGCGTGGACAACAACAAAACTGTGATGCTGCAGTCAGGCTTTCAGCCCAGCCATCTGCATTTTCACGCCTGCAAAGTCCTGATTGAGAGCGTGGAGCAGGTACTCAACCAGCTCAACAGCCGCGGCGAAGCCATCGCTGACCGGATGCGCTCCACCGGCCAGATTGGGGGGGCCGAGCTGGGCGACTTCATGATGCTGCAGTTGATCAACCGCTCGGAGCTGCTGCTACGCCACTACCTGGCGATGGACCAGTTGCATCCCGAACAGGTCTATCGCAGCCTGCTAGCGTTGGTCGGAGATCTCTCCGCGTTCTCCAGCGCACGCAGGCCCGAGGCGGTACTCGCTGGCTATGACCACCAGGATCAGCTCGGGTGTTTCCTCAAGCTCCGGGACGAAATCAGCCATGTGCTGTCGCTGGTTCTGGAACAGCACGCCGTCGAGCTGTCGCTGGAGCAACACAAATACGGCGTGCAGGTGGCGCGCATGGAAGACTCGTCCTTCCTCAAGAACGGCTACTTCGTACTGGTCGCCAGTGCCCAGTGCGAGATGGGCGAACTACGCCAGCGCCTGCCCCAGCATCTGAAAATCGGCACCGTCAACAGCATCCGCGACCTGGTCAATCTACATCTGCCCGGTATCAAGCTGAGCCCACTGCCTGTGGCACCCAGGCAGATCCCGTACCACACGGACAAATCGTATTTCAAGCTCGAACTCTCCACCCAGGACATCTCGGACCTGGAGAACTCCCGTGGCTTCGCGCTTCACCTGTCGGGTGAATTCACCGCGCTTGAACTGCAATTCTGGGCCATCAGGAGCTGATCACCATGCAACGCGACACTTTTGGCAGCCTGGACAACAAGACCGTGATCGTCAACCTGGATGGCACGGCCCCCGCTCAGAGCCCATTGACCGACTTTGAGCAGCCGCCGCGCTATGAAGAGCTGGAATCGCACTATGTGTATTCGGCACGAAAGGAGGCCATCCAAACCTTCAGCATCAGCCCCAATCCCTTGGTGGCCGCAGCGGCGGATCTGCTTTCCGATGTGGTCAGGCTCAAGCAACGCAAACGCTGCAAAGACCTCATCAAGCTCAATAAACGCCTGAACAACGACATCAAGGCGTTCGAACGCCGGACCCGATTGGCCGGGGTGGAACACTACGAAGTTCAGACCGCCCGGTACCTGCTATGCACCGTGGTTGACGAAGCGGTCCTGACTACTGAGTGGGGCAAGCACAGCGACTGGCCGCATCGCAGCCTGCTCAGCCACTTCCATAACGAGACCTCTGGCGGTGAGAAATTCTTCCTGCTGGTGGAGCGGGTGATCAAGAACCCGGCCCGGCACCTGCACATGCTTGAGCTGATGTACCTGTGCCTGTCGCTGGGGTTCAAGGGCAAGTACGCGATGGACACGACAGGCGGGAGCGTGGAGCTGGAAGAGATCCGCGACGACCTCTATCGGCACATTCGTCAGTTGCGTGGCGATACCCCGCATGAGCTATCGCCGCAATGGCAGGGCCTGCTTCGAGAGCATCGAACACACACACGGTTGGTGCCGTGGTGGTTGGTAGCATTGTTCACTGTGATCAGCCTCGCCACGCTCTACGCCGGCTTTGCCTGGGTGCTGAAAGAGCAACGGGGGGCCGTGCTTGAGCCTTTCCAATTGCCTGCACCAACGGCGATTGAACAGACGAACAGCGTGCTGCCCAAGGAGGTTGCGAATGCGCCCTCCAATCGCTGATTCGGCTGCTGTGCCTGAACACAGAAGACCTCTGAGATGCCTGCGCCTGGGCATCCTTGCCATTGCCCTGCTCAGCCTGAATGCCTGCAGTTGGGTCGCCCTCGCCGCCAAGGAAGGTGCCGTCTCAGCCACCGGCCGCTACGGCCTGGACAGCTTCACGTTCGAGGGCACGCTGCCGGCGGAATTCGGTATGGACATCATGCCCTCGTATGACCCGGTCGATCCAGAAAGTAGCGTCTGCCAGCGCCAGAACCTGCAGGGCGAGTGGAGCCCTCGCTACTACGGCGCCAGCGACAACATACCCATTCAGGCGCAACCGCAAACCTTTACCCATAAGGTGCCGCTGACCTACAGCGTTGGCCTGTGCAAGATGCGGCTGACGGCCCTGGATTTGAATATCAACGCTCGCCATGGCCAACAAAAGTGGCAACAGACCTACGCCAATGGTGGCTTCAGGATTTTCAAACAACTGCCGGCAGGCGCTCCAGGGTTCGATGAAAAGGGCATTCGCGCCGTAACAGCTCAGTGCAGTTGGCTGTTTCAGGAAAGCCAACTTTACCTTCAGCTATCGAAGCTTCTCACCTGCGCAGCCACGGGTACCCATCTGCAATACGACCAGTTGGCCGGTAAGACGGTTAAGTTGGTTATTGAGGTCAATCCGGAAGAACGACCCACGATGCGCAACAGATGGATCAAATCAGAAGCAGGTTGGAAACCTTGCCTAGGCACCGAAAAATCTGACCGCTGCCAGCAACCACCTGTCTTTAAGACCTTCCAGATGGACGGGCAGACCTGCACGGTCTATCCCGGCTGCACGGAGTAGTCACAGATGACGACAAAACTAAAAGAGACCTGCCCAAAACGAGGTTCATGGTGCAGCTTTCGCCTGGTGGACGAACAGGGTGAAGCATCACCCTATGCTGGCCTTGATTACACCTTGCACGACCGCATGGGCATGGCCTACTCGGGAACGCTCGACAATGAGGGTTACGCGCGCCTGGAGAACTTCTATTTCGGCCCTTTGATACTCGACTTGTCGATGCCCTATCAATCCGGAGAGAAATGGTATGAGGATTTGGTCGAACGTGAGCATTTCCCACTTCCTTTGACTGCCCTTCAGGTCGCCGCAGAGCAATCCCCCTCCGGCCCGCGCAAAAACGACCGCACTTACCTAGCACGGCAACGCGCTGAACAGGAACAGGCCGCTTTTTTCCAAGTGGAAGTGCGTGACTTTGCCAAGCCCGGCGAAGCCGCCCACCTGCCGGAGGCCGATACCGCATTGGATTCGCGCCCCTCACCCTATCTCAAGGAAGCCTGCACCCACTCCAACGCCCAGCCCGGCATCGCCTTGATGGCTAACCAGCACAATGTGCTGGAAGTAAAAGCCCTGCGCGCATTGAGCCCGCTGTTTTCACGTGACAAAGCCTTCTGCGCCTTGAACGCCTATCACCTCTCGATGATGGCCGTACTCAGCTATGCATCGTTTCACCGGGAGCGCAAGCCCGACGAAGCCCCGACGCCACCGCCCTACAGCGTGCGGGGCTGCATCGGTAATGTTCTGCAAAGCCAGCTCGGCCACCTGATCCCACCGACCCAATTCAAACAAAGCGGCCCGTTCCATCTGCTAAGTGAAGAGGTGCCCTACTCCAAACGTCTGGAGGTGATGCCTTACGACCCTGATCGTTATGCCAAGGAAGCCAAGGATCAGTGGGAGTATCCCGAACAGGTGCACTTTCTTCATCATAAGAAGACTGAAACCCAGGCCTTTATCACCCACAACGATAAGGTGCTGTTGATCTCGGTGCGTGGCAGCCAGGAACTCGCCGACTTTCTGCGCGATGCGGATGCACGACAAGTGTCCCATGCCGACGGCCAGGGAAAGATCCATCGGGGCTTTCATGATGCCTTTTTGGTCGCCAGGGCATTTGTAGAGAGATACATGAGAGCGTTCTACCGCAAGGGGCAAACCATTCTTGTTTGCGGGCATAGCTTGGGCGGGGCTATTGCTCTGCTGCTGGCCGAATGGCTGCAACGCTTACCCAACAGTCCAGATGTCCAGCTCTACACCTACGGATCCCCGCGCACCGGCAATCGGACCTTCGCTCAGGCCGCCCAGTCCCTGCCCCACCATCGGCTGGTCAACCACAACGACCCAATCCCGTCGGTTCCGGCCACCTGGATGGACGCCGAATGGAAAATGGCGCTACCCGGCAGTGCCATGCTCATCGCCAGTATCGGCAACCCAATGATCGGTACCGTCCTGCTACTGGGCGGCCTGCTCAACCTGCGTGGCGATCCCTACCAGCACCATGGCGAACAGCGGCACTTCATGCCGCGCAAATCCGGCTTGACCGCGGCCTCGCCGGTGCTCTGGCAACCCGGCTGCGCGGCCATCGAAGAGCTGACCTGCGCGAAGTTCGCCGGCGCCATCGAGCTCAAAGGCGACATGCCCGCGCGCCAGTCCTTCGCCACGCAAGTGCTGTCGATGGGCGAACACTTCAATGACCCCGGCTATGCCAATGCCGCATTGGCCACCTTGCTGCGCTGGTACGCCAGCGTCTCCCGGGAGAAAGAAACGGGCGCGCTGTTCACCGACAGGGAGCGTAAGCAACTGGGATTGCAGATTGAGTCCATTCAAGCCGAGGTCGAGCAGGTCCCGGCACTAACCTACACCCAGTTCCGCCACAACCTGCGAGGGCGGACCGACTTACGCTTCGAACGCCTGACCGAGCTGCAACTGCGCACGCTGTTCCAGGACAGCCAGCAGCAACTGAACGCCTTGCGCACCCAGCAGCGTCAGGAGCTCAGCCGGGCGCAAAAACGCCTGAAAGCACAAGGCGAGCGAACACTCGGTTGGCAGGATGTGTTTGGCGATGTCGCCGACAGCCCAGCCCTGCAGCAGTTGCTCAAGGCTTGGCTTGCCCTGGACGCCAACCAGGCGGCAGCGGGCCTGGCCAAGGTCACCCCAAAAAATACCGAACGGGCCTACGCCTGATTTCTACCTCAGAGAGCCTCTTCGATGAAAACGCTATTCACCTCACTGACCCGCCTCTTGGCCCAGACGTGGCTATGGAGCCTGCTCGTGGTTATCACTCTGGCCTTGCTGATCTGGTTCGCTGGCCCCTTGTTGGCGGTGGCTGATCACCGTTTCTGGGAAAGCGCCACGTCGCGGTTGCTGACCATCTGCGGGCTGTTGCTCGCCTGGGGCCTGTTTCTTGTCGCCAGTGATCGGCGCAAAGCCTCCGGTTCGGTAAACAACGACAAGGATCCCCTGCCGCCCTCACGGCGTGCTGTCGACATGGAACAGGCCACGTTGCGTCGCCTGTTCAAATGCGCCGTGCAGACCCTGCAACGATCCGGGTTTTACAGCGGCCATAGTGCACGGTGGCGCAAAGAGTTGAAGTACTTACGCCTGGGTAGCCTTGCCATTGCCCTGTTCGGCCTGAACGCCTGCAGTTGGGTCGCCGTAGCCGCCAAGGAAGGCGCAGTCGCGGCCACCGGCCGCTACGGCCTGGACAGCTTCACTTTCGAGGGCACGCTGCCGGCGGAGTTCGGCATGGACATCATGCCCTCCTATGACCCGGTGGATCCCGAGAGCAGCGTCTGTCAGCGACAAAACCTGTATGGCGAATGGAGCCCGCGCTACTACGGCACCAGCGACAACATACCCATTCAGGCGCAACCGCAGAGCTTTAAGCACAAGGTTCCGCTGACCTACAGCGTTGGCTTGTGCAGGATGCAATTGACCTCCGTAGACCTGGATATCAATGGGCGCCATGGCCCTCAGCGTTGGCAACAGACCTACGCCAATGGTGGTTTCAGGATCTTCAAACAACTGCCGGCAGACGCACCTGGGTTCGACAAAGATGGCGTGCGCGCCGTGACCGCTGAATGCAGCTGGCTATTTCAGCAAAGCCAGGCCAAGTCACGCTTTGGCGAGCTTGAAAAGCTCCTCACTTGTGAGGCCACGGGAACCCATCTGCAATACGACCAGTTGGCCGGCAAGACAGTGAAGTTGGCCATTGAGGTCAATCCGGTGGAGGAACCCTACTACGACAACACCTGGATCAAGTTTCCGAATGGCTGGAAACCCTGCCTTCCCAAAGAGGGTGGATGGATCAAGTGCCAAGAACCTCCCATTTTCAAAACCTTTCAAATGAACGGGCAGACCTGCACGGTTTATCCCGGCTGCACGGAGTAATCACGGATGACTTTTAAACTCAAAGAAACCTGCCCTAAACGTGGCCTCTGGTGCAGCTTTCGCCTGGTTGACGAACATGGCGATGCGACACCTTATGCAGGCCTTGATTACACCCTGCATGACCGCTGGGGGATGTCTTACTCGGGCGTGCTTGATCATGAGGGGTATGGCTATCTGGAAAACTTCTACTACGGACCACTGATACTTGATCTTTCAATGCCTTATCGAGGAACTGTTGACCCTTGGTATGAAGTCATCCAGCAACGTAAAGCGTTCAAACTTCCCCTGACCGCCCTCCAGGTCGCCGCCGAACAATCCTCCAGCGGCCCACGCATCAATGGCCGCACCTACAAGGCACGCGAACGCGCCGAACAGGAGCAGGCTGCCTTTTTCCAAGTCGAAGTCCGCGACTTTGCCAAACCCGGAGAAGCTGCCCACCTGCCGGAGGCCGATATCACCTTGGATCCGCGCCCTTCGCCCTTTCTCAAGGAAGCTTGCACCCACTCCAACACCCAGCCCGGCATCGCCTTGATGGTCAACAAGCACAATGTGCTGGAAGTCAAAGCCCTGCGCGCATTAAGTCCGCTGTTTTCCCGTGACAAAGCCTTCTGTGCCCTGAACGCCTATCACCTGTCGATGATGGCCGTGCTCAGCTACGCCCCGTTTCACCGGGAACGCAAGCCTGACGAAGCGCCAACACCACCTCCCTACACCGTGCCGGGCTGCATTGGCAGCGTCCTGCAAAGCCAGCTCGGCCACCTGATCCCGCCGACCCAGTTCAAGCAAAGCGGTCCGTTCCATCTACTGAGTGAAGAGGTGCCTTACTCCAAGCGTCTGGAGATCATGCCTTACGACCCGGAACGCTACGCCAAGGAAGCCAAGGCCAATTGGAAGTACCCCGAGGAGGTTCATTTTCTCCATCACAAGAAGACTGAAACCCAGGCCTTTATTACCCACAACGATAAGGTGGTGTTGATTTCGGTACGTGGCAGTCAGGAGTTTGCTGATTTCCTGCGCGATGCGGATGCCCGACAAGTGCCCCATGCAGATGGTCAGGGAAAGATCCATCGCGGCTTTCATGATGCCTTTTTGGTCACCCGGAAGTTTGTAGATCAATACATTAAAGCGTTCTATCGCAATGGACAAACCATCATCGTCAGCGGCCACAGCCTCGGCGGCGCCATTGCCCTGCTGCTGGCCGAATGGCTACAACGCGAATACTCCGACGATATCCAGCTCTACACCTACGGTTCCCCACGCACCGGCAACCGGACCTTCGTCCAGGCCGCTCAGTCCCTGCCCCATCACCGCCTGGTCAACCACAACGACCCAATCCCGTCGGTACCGGCCACCTGGATGGACGCCGAATGGAAAATGGCGCTACCCGGCAGTGCCATGCTCATCGCCAGTATCGGCAACCCAATGATCGGTACCGTCCTGCTACTAGGGGGCCTGCTCAATCTACGTGGCGATCCCTACCAGCACCATGGCGAACAGCGGCACTTCATGCCACGCAAAGCCGGCCAAAGCGCCGCCTCGTCGGTGCTCTGGCAACCCGGCTGCGCGGCCATCGAAGAGCTGACCTGCGCGAAGTTCGCCGGCGCCATCGAGCTCAAAGGCGACATGCCCGCGCGCCAGTCCTTCGCCACGCAAGTGCTGTCGATGGGCGAACACTTCAATGACCCCGGCTATGCCAATGCCGCATTGGCCACCTTGCTGCGCTGGTACGCCAGCGTCTCCCGGGAGAAAGAAACGGGCGCGCTGTTCACCGACAGGGAGCGTAAGCAACTGGGATTGCAGATTGAGTCCATTCAAGCCGAGGTCGAGCAGGTCCCGGCACTAACCTACACCCAGTTCCGCCACAACCTGCGAGGGCGGACCGACTTACGCTTCGAACGCCTGACCGAGCTGCAACTGCGCACGCTGTTCCAGGACAGCCAGCAGCAACTGAACGCCTTGCGCACCCAGCAGCGTCAGGAGCTCAGCCGGGCGCAAAAACGCCTGAAAGCACAAGGCGAGCGAACACTCGGTTGGCAGGATGTGTTTGGCGATGTCGCCGACAGCCCAGCCCTGCAGCAGTTGCTCAAGGCTTGGCTTGCCCTGGACGCCAACCAGGCGGCAGCGGGCCTGGCCAAGGTCACCCCAAAAAATACCGAACGGGCCTACGCCTGATTTCTACCTCAGAGAGCCTCTTCGATGAAAACGCTATTCACCTCACTGACCCGCCTCTTGGCCCAGACGTGGCTATGGAGCCTGCTCGTGGTTATCACTCTGGCCTTGCTGATCTGGTTCGCTGGCCCCTTGTTGGCGGTGGCTGATCACCGTTTCTGGGAAAGCGCCACGTCGCGGTTGCTGACCATCTGCGGGCTGTTGCTCGCCTGGGGCCTGTTTCTTGTCGCCAGTGATCGGCGCAACGCCGCCGGTTCGGTAAACAACGGCCAGGATCCCCTGCCGCCCTCACGGCGTGCTGTCGACAAGGAACAGGCCACGCTGCGTCGCCTGTTCAAAAGCGCCGTGCAGACGCTGCAACGATCCGGGTTGTACAGCGGCCATAGTGCACGGTGGCGCAAAGAGTTGCCCTGGTACCTGATGATAGGCCCCGAAGGCGCAGGCAAGACCAGCCTGCTCGACCACTCCGGCGTCAAGTTTCCGCTCAACCAACTGGACGGCCAGCAGAGCAGCCCGCCGCCGGCAACCCAACAGTGTGACTGGTATTTCGCCGAACAAGGCGTGCTGCTGGATACCAGCGGCCGTTACCTGGCCGCACAGGAACCTGCGGACACCGAAGGGTGGCGTACCTTGCTGAAATTGTTGCGCCGTCGTCGGCTCAGCCGCCCTATCAATGGAGTGCTGGTCAATATTCCGATCACCCTGTTGCTGGACAGCAATCCCGAGCCGCTGAGGCACTTGGCCGGACAGGTCCGAAGCCGGCTGCTGGACATCCATCAGCGCCTGCATAGCCGGCTGCCGGTGTACCTGGTACTCACCAAGGCCGATAGCGTTCAAGGTTTCGATGCTTTTTTCAGCCAGCTCTCCCGAGAAGAAAGCCAACAGGTGTTGGGGATCAGCTTCAAGGAGCACCAGCAAGGCACCGACCCAACGGTGCTGCATGAAACCTTCGAAGACCTGCTCCGGCGCTTGAACAGCCAGGTTGTGATGCGCCTGCAGCAGGAACGCAGCATCGAATCCAGGGGCCGCATTCTGGACTTCCCACACCGGCTGGGCCTGATCGGCACCCACCTGGCGCTGCTGGTTGAAACCGCCTTTGCCGGCAACCGCTATGAGCCTGCCAGCCAGTTACGCGGCGTCTACCTGGCCAGCGTTCCGCACTGGGACAGTGCCACCCCCAGCAGTACCGCTGACCCGGACGAGGTGGAAGCGCCGGTAGTAGCGCCACGTACGCTGCGCACAATGCGTGGCGCCCCGCGCTTTGTGCATCATCTGCTTACCCGCGTGGTATTTCCTGAAGCCGGATTGGCGGGGTTGGACGCACGGGAATCACGCCGCCTGCACTGGGGGCAACGGGCGTTGTACGCCGGCGCACTGGGTTGCCTGGCGTTGTTCGGGCTGCTGTGGATTGGTGGTTTCACGCAGAATCACCAACGCTTCGAACAGTTGCGCACCCTGGGCCAACAGTTCGGGCAGCAACTGGCGGCAATCACCCCCCAGGATGATGCACTGGGGGTCTTGCCCGAGCTGGAAACCAGTTACCGCGCCACACAAGTATTCCCGCCTCAGTCGGCACTGGCACTGCACGAACGTACTGGCCTGTACCAAGGTGAGCCTGCCACCGCCGTTCTGCAGCAACGCTACCAGCATGAGCTGGACAGGCAATTGCTGCCGCGCGTTGCACGTCAGTTGGAAGGGCAAATCCGCGCAAACCTGAGCAACCGGCAAGCACTGCTCGACAACCTGCGTACCTACCTGATGCTGGGCCGCCCGGAACACCGTGACAACGACACCCTCAAAGACTGGGTAGCCACGGACTGGGATCGACGCTACGCCGGCAATGTGGCCGCGCAGGCAAGTTTGAACGAACACTTCTCCCGCCTGCTGCAACAGCCCTTCGAGTATCCACTCAACGACAGCCTGGTCACCCAGGCCCGCCAGGCGCTGCGCAAGGAGCCGCTGGCCCAGTTGGTCTACCGCAGCCTGCGCGAGCAGTCGCGCAACCTGCCGCCGTATCGTCTGGACGAGCATCTGGGGCCGCAGGGGCTGGCGTTGACCGGAACCCATACGGTAATCCCAGGCCTGTACACACAGCAGGGCTATCAGCAGTACTTCCTGGTGCGCGGTGCAACGCTTGTTCACGAGTTCCTGCGCGACAACTGGGTGATGGGCGAAAGCAGCAGCCTCAACCCCATCCAGCTGCGCGACCTGCTGGCCGAACTGGAGCAACTGTACTTTCGCGACTACGGCGAGCACTGGGATCAGGCCTTGGCCAAAGTTGCATTGCAACCGCTCAACAGCCTCGCCCAGGGGGCCGACCAGGCCGCCGCACTGATTGCCTCCAATTCGCCCCTGGTGCAGTTGTTGACGCAACTACGCGACAACACACGCTTCCCGACCGTCGGCGAAGCCGTAGCAGACGTAGCCGACGCCGCGGGCCAGATCGCGGATGTGGCTGGCCCTGTAGGCGGCCTCACGAAAGCGGTCGCCCAGAAAGCCACCACCACCCTGGCGGATAAACGTCCAGTAACGGCCAAGGCCGCCCTGCAGCGGCGCTTCGAACCGCTCCATCGGCTGTTGGACGACAATGGCGGTACTGGCCCAGAGTTGGCTCCAGCCATGGCCGCCCTCACCGACCTGCATCAACAATTGCTGGCGGTCAGCCAAGGCAACCAGCCCGATTACGCGGCCTTCGAACTGGCTAAATCCCGCCTGAGCGGCCAGCGCAGTGCCTTGGATAGCGTACGCGCATCGGCGGCCCGCTTACCCGCACCGATCACCCATTGGCTGCGCGGGATGAGCGACGACAACTGGCAACTGGTGTTGGGCGATGCCTACCACTACCTCAACAAGCGTTATCAAGGCGAGCTCTACAGCGTCTATACAACCGCCTTGCATGAGCGATATCCGTTCCATGCCCATAGCGCCAGCGATGTTGCGATCGCCGACTTCCGGGAGTTCTTCAAAGCCCAAGGCACCGTCGACAGTTTCTTCGATACCTACCTGAAACCCTTCGTCACCTTTGACGGTAACCAGTACCGCCTGCGCAGTGTCGAGGGCCGGAGCCTGCCAGTGTCCCGCGGCATCCTGCAGCAGATGAGCAACGTGCAACAGATCCGTCGTGGTTTCTTTGCCGAAAATGCCTCGGAACCCTTGATCAAATTCAGCCTGGAACCCTACTCGCTCGACGCCAACCTGAGTCGCGCCGACTTCCGCTTTGGTGACAAGCAGCTGGAATATCGGCATGGCCCCATCACGTCAGCCAACTTTCAGTGGCCCAACGAAGCGAGCGATGGCCTCACCAGCCTGCTGGTTGAAGACCTCAGCGGGCACCGCACGGGTATTCAGAAGAACACCGGGCAATGGTCACTGTTTCGGCTGTTCGACCTGATGGAAACCGAGGCGCATCGCGGACGTGATGTGCTGATGCTGAAAGCCGATGTCGGCGGGTTGCGTGCCAACTACCTGCTGCTGAGCCAGCGTTCGCCCAACCCTTTCGACCTGACGGCAGTGCGCAACTTCCGTCTGCCGGCGGCGTTGTAATGATCGGGTCCTGGAGCAGTGCCGCCCACACTGACCCGGGCAAGGTGCGGGCGCGCAATGAGGACGCCTTTCTCAACTGCCCCGAGCGCGGGCTCTGGGCCGTTGCCGATGGCATGGGCGGCCACCAAGCCGGCGACCTTGCCAGCCGCCTGGTAGTCGACAGCCTGCTCGCCCTACCGGCAGCGGGTGATTACGCGGAGCGCCTGGCGCAGTTGCGCCAATGCCTGCACTGGCTCAACCGTCGGCTCAATCAGGAGCTGACGGTGACGCCACAACGGCGGGACACCACCATGGGCAGCACGGTAGTGGCCCTGCTGATGCATGACAACCGGCTGGCCTGTGTGTGGGCCGGTGACAGCCGCTGCTACCTCTGGCGCGACAATCGCCTCTACCAGCTTTCACGCGATCACTCCTTGCTCGAACACCTGGTGGCGCAGCAGCACATGAGCCTCGAACAGGCCTGCCTGCACCCCTCTGCCCAGGCGTTGACCCAGGCCATCGGCGCCAAAGCGCAGCTGGAACTGGACGTGCTGGAGCTCTCCCCCCGGCCGGGCGATGTCTTCCTGTTGTGCAGCGATGGGTTGTATCAGGAACTCAGCAGCGAGGCGGTTGGCCAGGCACTCAGCCTTGCCACGCCGCAGGCCGCCGTGAAGCAACTGGTCGAATCGGCGCTGCGCGGCCCGGCGCACGACAACCTGACGGCCGTGGTGGTGCGGCTATGACCGACCTGCACAGCGACATCATCACCGGCCTGCCGCCAGGGAAAAACGCCTCGCAGCCAACCTACTTCGCCTTCGCCGCACAACCTGATGTGGCCACTACAGCGATACCACTTGAACCCTTACCGGAGCGGTTGAACGATCGCTATCGGCTGGAACGCCTGCTCGGCGTGGGGGGCATGAGCGCCGTCTACTGCGCCCACGATGCACTACGTGCCCAGTTTGGCGACCCTCAGCCCTATGTGGCGATCAAGGTCATGAACGACAGCCATGCGGCGTGCCCGGATGCCAATGCGTTGTTGTTCAGTGAATTTGCGCTGACCCAGCACCTGCACCATCCCCATGTGATCCGGCTTTACGACTACGCCGTCGATGGGCCATCGCAACGGGGTTTCATCAGCATGGAATGGCTGCAGGGTGCGCCCCTCGACCGGGTGATCGCCGAGTGCCCGCAGGGAGTGTGCTGGGACCTGCTGCAGCCACTGGCGCTGGCCATGCTCGATGCGGTGGTGCATGCCCATCTCCACGGTGTGGTGCATGGCGATTTGAAGCCCAGCAACCTGATGCTGGGGGACAACGGGTTACGCCTGTTCGACTTCGGTTTGGCCGCCTCGAATGACGCCCGCTTGCTCGGCCTGCCACGATTGCAACGTGAGCGCATTGCCGCCTGGACACCCGGATACGCCGCACTGGAACTGCTGGAGGGTGGCGAGATCAGCCAGGCCTCCGACCTCTTCGCCCTCGCCTGTGTGTTGTACGAACTGGCGGGCGGCCAACATCCCTATCACCACTGCAGCGCCAAGCAGGCCAAGACGCAGCGGCTGGACCGTACGTTGGTGTGCCCGCCACATCTGCCCCGTGCCTGCTGGCCGGCGCTGCAGCTTGCGTTGAAGATCAACTCGGTCGCCCGGCGCATTTCAGCGCAGGAGTTACGCGCCGCCTTCAGTGAAGCGAATCGCCCACGCTGGTCAAGGTGGTTGCGCCCTTGGCATGCGCCGCCGAACCCGATCTAACCGAGGAGATACACCCGAAGCTTGCCACTGCCGATAGTTGATACGGCAGTGGCGATTCAAGGACAGAACAACCATTTGAAGGAGCTCATTGCCGATGAGCAGCGACAACTCAAGGAAATTGACGCCATCAGGGGTCTGCAGCACGACACAGCCGAATAGCTTCCCCCCACACGTGCCGCTTGTGCAAAGGCAGTTTGATTGCGAGGATCAAGCGCCTCGAAAACCTGACAAAAACAAGCACATTGGCCACATCTACGAGTGGAGTAACGGGGAACGATTGGACCCGAACATAGATTGTCATCTCACGATCGGGGGCGAGACGACAATCCACAAACTTGCGAATGGTAAAGATCTGTTTTGCGAAGCTCCACCCGGCGAATATAAAGCTGAGTTGCTTCAGAATTTTGATGAGCAAAAGCTCACCACAGCCCGACAGGAACTCAAAGACGCGCTTGACGCAATTATTAAACACGAGGAAGCCGAGGCTGCTGCGCTACAGAAAATTCAAGACCAGCAGAGTGCGTTCAGCAATGCTCTTGATCTAACCGGCAGCGCCGTGAGTGGATTCTTTTTAAGTGGCGTTGGACTGATCAAAGACACCAAAGCGTGGTCAGACCTTATCAACCCATTCAATCATTTTGCAAACGCTGCAATTTCTGCTTGGAATGCAAAAAGTAGCAATGGAAAATCTTGGGTCGAATCGTTCGCCAATAATTACTCAGAGGCACAGAAAAACGATCTCGTGAAGGCCCTCGGCTTTGATCCTTCAAAAATAAAACCTGAAGATCTTGCGCAAGCCTTTGAGATCGCTTGCTTCGTTTATGAAGACGCACCAAGCCAAGAGCTACTTAAAAATTTTTCGATTACCTACGTAAAAGCTCAGCACCGAAGGGAATGGGCGAAGGTTGCCGGAGCTGCAGTATTCGAGATCGTATTGGCTGCATTGCTGATTGTATTCACCGCCGGTGTTGGTCTTGCCGCTAGAGCGGCGGGATCTATTTCTACCAAGCTCCTGGGGCTTCTGAAAAAGCTTGGTGAAGTACTGAAAAAGCTGGGCGCTTGGCTAAGGTCCTACAGGATCAAATCAAATGGTACTGTGCGAGGCATATCGGGCAACGAGGCGGCTCCGGTTATCATTCCGCGACCTGCCCCATTGGTTATGGATGACATCACCCCGTCCAAGCCTGCACTACGCTCGAGTGATGCCACAAGTGTTAATGCCGCAGCTGCTTTAAAAGCTAAAACTTCAGGATTACAAAGCGCACAGCAAACGGCAGCTACCACGAAGACGTTGCCTGATGGCAGAATTCGTTACTACGATGAGGAAACGCTAGCTCGAAAAGAAGGACCTACACGTGGTGCCTCTTTTGTCACAGAGTACAACCCTAAGACAGGCTTCACGAGGCAATGGATGGAAAGCTATGATCATTCAGGCAACGTTAATCGAGTTCACCCCAAAAGCATCAATGGGCAAACATTGAAGGCGCAGCACTACCCACCAACAGGTGCAGAACTGGAGAGTTGGAAATAATGTACTCAAATAATGAACTTGCCATCGATCTTGAAAAAACACTTGCGAGAGGTTTTGATATAACCAAAATAGCTGAAGCAGCATTCAAAATACATCAAGACCATTGCTTAGAGCTCACTACCCCTATGCGTCGCGCGCTGCTTGTGTTGATGGCAATGGAAGAAGGGCCCGAGTTCGAGTTAACAGAAGCTGAATTCACGGATCTGATCACTGAAATTAAAGCAATGTAAAATGAAGAATATATACTGCTCATGACCTCACCAGCAGGGCAGTGGCCGAGTAAAGCCACTCCCCTTTACTTACAAGAACGAGCGTTATGCAGTGACCGGATTCCGCCAGTCATCAGACCCCGTCGTCCCACTGATTTCATGGGTCCAAATGATTTTCCGATAGGTGAAATACACATCTTCAAGATGGGTAAAATGCGCCATCGCCGGGTCCTGGCAGTTGGGCATGCGCGACTTCACATCTACAATAATCGCGTCTTCTAGTTCGATTGAGTAATAGTGCTCTTGCTGCCCTTTTGCAGACGTTCGATACCAAGCAAGGTGACATTTTTCAAGACGCTCGCCCGAGGTCAAGGCGTTGAAAATCAGCGGTGAAGACTTGTCGAAGACCTTGGTGATCATCAACGGCTTGTGTACCCGCTGCCCGGTTGGTTGTCCCGACTGGGGGTCACGCGGAATGATCACCTGGTGATCAAACGCCTGAACCAGAATCTTATCTTCATGGCCTTGCTGGTAGATGTTGCCGACCGAATCCGCAGTGAAGGTACCGGATGTAATCGCTCCTTGCTTGCTACCCTCGATAATCATATAGGCAGGTGTTGGCATTGCGCTTCTCCTTATTGGGTTGAAAGCACCGGGAGATGAACCAGTGCCCAATCTGAAGTGCAAAACCAATGCCAATTATAAATATCGTTTTAATTCAATAAGTTGAAATAACACCCATCTTTTCATCTATCACCACATAGCTCTGGCCACTCAAAATTGTGCAGAGTTTTTCTCAACTTTCCAAGCCCACCTGTGTAACGTCCTGCATGCCTGACTCCCCTGATGAATCCGGGCGGGCCCTCGGCCAGAGGTGAGGCAAGAGTGCTAATGCTCAAAGCGAGCGCAATACGACAATTCCCTCGAGCAGCTGCACGATCATCATCCATTCAAGGTGCTGGCCAGCGTCTATACCCCTACAAAGACGGGCGAATCAACTTGAGTTGCAGCGATGGTTGAACATGGTCAATCGCATGCGTATGCACCAACACCGAGCGCGTTTTTTGACAGCAAATCCCGCCTGTAAAAAATATTTAACACGGCCGAGAACAGCTTTCTACACTTACCATAAATACCCTTGATTGCTTGCCCAGACGGGCCTCAACACACCACACGATCAGTTGTTTTCCCCGCAAGTAAGGACGAGGCTCATGCCAGCTACCAAAAGTGTTTCACAACTGATTTTTGTGTTCTGGCCGAGGCGCCGACTGTGCGTTCACGAGTGAAGAAGCACGCTTGATTGAACATTTCCGTACGCTGTCGGAAACCGACCGGGTGGCGACGCGCTATTTGACCAGCGCCTTCAAGGAGGTGTCCCGTTTTTGACAGACTCGTACCTCCCCACCGCCAATCTGATGATGGGTGCCAGATTGGTGGGCTTTCCGCTCAATCGCACCTCTATTCAATAGGGCTTGAAAGATCGCTCCTACACCTTCGCCAAACACTTCCGACGGCCCCATCTGAAATACCCAACAGTCACGAAAAATGACGAGCCCTTTTCTACAATAAACGTTATGTATTCAGTTGTTCTGGGCAAGAAGCCCACATCTCCTTTTATCTCATGAAGAACTTCGATCATGCTAAATACTTCGCTTTTCCCCTCATTACGTACCGCCATCGGTACAGCCCTGCGGCCCCGACAGCTCAATCGAGAGGAAGAGCGCCTGGTCCATTACTACCGTTGCTTGTCGGAACAGGATCGTGAAGCGGTGCGCTGCCTGATGTTTGCGGTCAAGGAAACCAGCGAGGCGAACACCTTCACCCATAAATAGTGACACCGTCATGGGTCAGCGAACGATGAAGTACCTGCGGGGTTGGACACGTTGCCAAGAGCCTGTCTCATGGAATTTTCCTACCCAGCCGAAGCATACCTGCCGCCCCCACAAGCCATGCCATTACGCACGTGTTTGTGACCGCGACCTCGCCGCCGAAACGTTCTACCTTGCTAGAGTACGAAGCCCCATCCCCGTGGAGGATTTGCATCTCCCCATGCCCGCCTTCGTCACCCTCCAGCCCCGGTTCCCCTTCGGTGGCCTGACCTTCTCCCGCTGCGTGGACGCCCTGATCCGACAGGATCTACTCGACCCGCTGCCCTATGTGCGCCGGCACATCTGCGGCGATTGGTGCGATGTGCGCGCAGAGCATCGACGCTACAACGACGCGACTCTGGAACTCGGCGGTTACCTACTGTCGTCCTACGCCATCAGTGACGGGTTGGACCTGTGTATCTTCACCGAAGCTGACCGGAACCTTACGGCAGTGTTCCTGCTGGATGAGTACTGACCACCGGCCATAAACCGGCATGTGCCTGATTCGGTTTGACAGACACCCGCCGCCAAGCATTCGATCACACTGCCCCCATGTTCGCTGGCGTCGCCGGCAACGTCCCAGGCGGTCAACGCCTTCAAGACCGCGGTGCGTCAATGGCACATTGGCCGCGTTATCCCTTCATCACTTCCGTCATCCCAAGGGACGCCCACGCTTGCGGTTGGGGAGTCCCGCGGTAGCAAGGAGGCCACCATGTCATTGCTCTTCAAAGGCAGCGATCTGAAGCCGGTGCTGGCAGAGGCTATCGCCAATCAATGTTCCATCATTCTGGTCAAGGACCAGGGCGTCTACTGGCTCGCCGAGCGCGGTGACGCCAAGCCAATGGCTGCCAGCAGCTGATTGCCTATGCGGTGGGCTGTAACCCCGATGTCGACGTATTCGACGACTGGTGGGCGTTGGCCCGCAAGGAGCTGGGCGGCGACGATTTCGCGGAACATTTCGACCCTCATTCGGAGGCGTTCACGCCCATCCTCAACGGTGAGGAGGATCTGGAACTGGCCGCTACGGCGACCCACCTGATATTGCGAAGCGTCACGCCGTAACCCAATCAACCATCAGACCTTGAGCCCCCCGCCTGCCGGGGGCTCTCTACTATGTGCCCGCGCAGGGCTTCGCTACTCGCTTTTCGCCGGGAATTTCTCGCCATCCCCTGTTTCCAGCCACTGTGCATTAACGCTCAGCAGCCTGGCTATCTTATCGAGCTGCGAGTACGGGATACCACGAGAAAACCAATTGGTCAGCCGCTGAGGGCTGATCTTCAGAAATAGCGCGAAATCCATTGGCGCGATCTTGCACTCCGTCAGCACTACCCGCAGCCGCACGCCGGAACATTCCGCGCTGGCAGGGCGAAGCATCGTTGATCGTCGCCCTGTGTGCGTTTCTTTCCGTTGGCCGTAGACCATTCCTTGCTCCTTGTGTAGCTCCATGTGTTTTTTGCCCCTTTCACACTGCGGGTTCACTGAGTATAAACACCGCGTTCATGGGGTCCAATTCTCATGTCTCATAGCTTCTTCGGGTGAGCATTGGGGGGCGCATCACGCAGCGAGGCCTTTTCAAGCAGTTGCCAGGATAGGAAGGTTGTCGGGGTTGAGCTGATGAAGGCGAGCTGCTGCTGTCGCATGATGGGGCAAGTCCACCGCCTGGAAACCACCGTGACTCAGGATTATCGGTACCAGAAGTGACGCGTGACCAAAGGTCGATGCGCGCCGGGAAGATGAATAAACAGTAGCAGGCTTGGTGACAGGTGAACTGAGCGAATCCAGTAGCAATACGAATTTGAGTCTTACCGGATCACCCTAAGCACCCACGGTTTTGCACACAAAAAAAGACGCCGAAGCGTCTATTCCGTAAATCACAGGCAAAAAAAAGCCACTCGCTAGAGTGGCTTTTTCATTAATGCTTGGAGCGGGAAACGAGACTCGAACTCGCGACCCCGACCTTGGCAAGGTCGTGCTCTACCAACTGAGCTATTCCCGCTTGGTGATGCGCATTCTATAGAATCCTCAGCACCCGTCAACCCCTTGATTCAAAAAAGTTTTATTTCTTTTCAACGGTGGTTCGCAGATGGGGCCAGGCCGCGCGCAGATATTGCAGCATGGACCACAGGGTCAGGCCTGCGGCGACCAGCAGCAAGGCGTAGCCTGTGAGGACCCAGAACGAGAAGTCCGACGGGTTGGCCAGCAGGATCACCAGCGCGAGCATCTGCGCAGCGGTTTTCCATTTGCCCATGTTGGAGACGGCCACGTGGGCGCGGGCGCCGATTTCGGCCATCCATTCGCGCAGGGCCGAGACGACGATCTCGCGGCCGATGATCACGGCGGCCGGCAGGGTCAGCCACAGGTTGCCGTGTTCCTGCACCAGCAGGACCAGGGCGACGGCCACCATGAGTTTGTCGGCCACGGGGTCGAGGAACGCGCCGAAGGGCGTGCTCTGTTCCAGGCGACGCGCCAGGTAGCCGTCGAGCCAGTCGGTGGCGGCTGCGAAGGCGAATACCGAACTGGAGGCGACGTAGCTCCATTCATACGGCAAATAGAACAACAATATGAAAATCGGGATAAGCAGGACGCGTAGAACGGTGATCAGATTAGGGATATTCATCGGCACAACTGGCTACGAGGTGAGAAGGCATTCTATTCGCTGTGCAGGTTTGCATAAATCAATTCAGCGAGCTTTTTACTGATACCGGGTGCTTTGGCTATCTCGTCAATGCTGGCACGGGACAGCTCCTGCAAGCCACCAAAATGTTTAAGCAAGTCGCGACGCCGCGTCGGGCCAACCCCCGCAACCCCTTCCAGGGTTGAGGTTCGCCGGGTTTTGCCACGGCGGGCGCGGTGGCCGGTAATGGCGAAACGGTGCGCTTCGTCGCGGATTTGTTGAATCAGGTGCAGTGCGGGTGAGTCGCCCTTCAACGTGAACTCATGGGCGGCATCATTCAAATACAACGTCTCGAAACCGGCCTTGCGCGTGGTGCCCTTGGCCACACCGAGCAGGATCAGGTCCGGCACCGCCAGTTCGTTGAGCACGTCACGGGCCATGGATAACTGGCCCTTGCCGCCGTCTACCAGCAGGATATCGGGCAATTTGCCCTCCCCGTCCTTCAATTTGCTGAAACGCCGCGTGAGCGCCTGGTGCATGGCGGCGTAGTCATCGCCGGCGGTAACGCCTTCGATGTTGTAGCGCCGGTAGTCGGCCTTGATCGGCCCTTCCGGCCCGAATACCACGCAAGAGGCCACCGTGGCCTCACCGCTGGAGTGGCTGATGTCGTAGCACTCCAGGCGCTGGGGCGGCTCGTCCAGGTTGAGGACCTCGGCCAGGGCGTCGAAGCGTGCAGCGACGTGCTGTCGATTGGCCAGGCGTGCACCCAGGGCCTGTTCGGCGTTGGTGACGGCCAGTTGCTGCCAGCGGGCACGGGTGCCGCGTACGCGGTGGCTGATGTCCAGCTCGCGGCCGCGCAGCTCGTGGATGGCCTCGATCAAGGTGGGGAAGTCTTCGTGCACCACGTTGACGATCAGTTCAGACGGCAGGTCGCGCTCAGGGCTGCTGACGTAGTACTGGCCAAGGAACGCGGCCATGACCTCTGCCACGTCTTCGTCGATACCGGTCTGCGGGAAGAAGTTCTTGCTGCCTAATACCCGCCCGCCTCGTACGCTGATCAGGTGCACACAGGCGCCGCCCGGGTTGACGAACGCGGCGATCACGTCGACGTCACCGGTGCCGCCTTCCATGCTTTGCTGGTCCTGGACACGGCGCAGCAGGGAGATCTGGTCGCGCAGTTCGGCAGCCTTTTCGAAATCCAGGGTGCTGGCGGCCTGCTCCATGGCCCCGGACAGCTCATCGGTGAGTGCGTTGCTGCGCCCTTCGAGGAACATCACCGAATGGCGCACATCCTCGGCGTACTCCGAAGGTTCCACCAGGCCCACGCAGGGCGCCTTGCAGCGCTTGATCTGATATTGCAGGCACGGCCGGGTGCGGTTCTTGTAGAAGCTGTCTTCGCATTGACGCACAAAAAAGGTTTTTTGCAGCAGGCTCAGGCTTTCACGAATCGCCCCGGCGCTGGGGTAAGGCCCGAAGTACTTGCCCTTTTGCTTTTTTGCCCCGCGGTGAATGCTCAGGCGCGGAAAGTTGCCATCCGATAAAAACACGTAAGGGTAGGATTTATCATCACGCAGCAGGATGTTGTAAGGCGGCCGCCATTCCTTGATCAGCGTCTGCTCAAGCAGCAGCGCCTCGGTTTCATTGGCGGTGATGGTGGTTTCGACCTGGGCGATACGCGCCACCAAAGCGGCGGTTTTCGGCGCAAGGCCGGTCTTGCGAAAGTAGCTCGCCAGACGGTTCTTCAGGTTCTTGGCTTTGCCCACGTAAAGCAGGCGCGCCTCGCTGTCGAACATGCGGTACACGCCGGGGCGGCCACTGCAGGTGGAGAGAAAGGCACTCGGATCAAACGGTGTGGTCATGTCAGGCGCTGGCGTCCACCATGCCGTGGCGCACTGCGAGCAGGGTCAATTCAACATCACTGCTGATGGCAAGCTTCTCGAAGATACGATAACGGTAGGTATTGACGGTCTTGGGCGACAGGCACAGCTTGTCAGAGATGGTCTGCACCTTCTGGCAACCGACGATCATCAGGGCGATCTGGATTTCCCGCTCCGACAGCGCATCAAATGGCGAATCGCTGGTGGGCTGGAACGACTTGATCGCCAATTGCTGGGCAATCTGCGGGCTGATATACCGCTGGCCGGCAAATACCAGGCGAATGGCTTGCACCATCTCGGCCAGGCCTGCGCCCTTGGTGAGGTAGCCGGCGGCACCGGCTTGCAGCAAACGGGTGGGGAACGGGTCTTCCTCGCACACCGTGACCACCACGACCTTGATGTCCGGGTGGCTGCGCAATAGCTTGGTCGTGGCACCAAGACCGCCAATCCCAGGCATCTTGACGTCCATCAGTACCACATCGGGCTTCAACTCCCGGGCCTTGATCAGGGATTCCTCCCCCGACTCCGCCTGGCCGACTACTTGCAGGCCGTCGATGTCAGCCAGCATTCGTGTAATGCCTGTACGAACGAGATCATGGTCATCGACTACTAGCACCCTAATCAAGCAGACACCTCGCGATATGGTCTTATAGGTTGCTGAACACCTTAGCAAAAAACCAAGGCGCAGACCTAGTTGCAAGTGTCATATATATAGAGATTAAACGTGCTGCGGCTGTTCGCCGGCTGGCGAACAGCCCTGTTTCCTGGGCTAAAGGTCAGGATTCCTGGGGGGGCGACTTGGCTTTTCCGTTCACCACGGATGAATGCTCAGCCAAGGTACTGGTCAAGCGACGGATTGCGTCCTGGTCTTCCTTGAACATCGCTCGGTAATTGCCCAGCACTTTTTCTTCGATCTTGCTCAGGTTATCCAGCTGGATCGGCGTTGGGCTGCCGGTCAACACGTACAGGATATCCACACCTTTTTCGGCGACGCGAGACAAATAGTCGGCCTTGGGTGCACGACCACCGCTTTCATATTTGCCTTGGGCGTTCGCTTCAACGCCTCCAATTTCTCCAAAAACTTTCTGCGACAGGCCAAGTCGCTCTCTTTCTTGCCTTAAGCGCGAACCGATTCCACTCATTTGGATGTATGATCCTAAATTGGCACACCCCAAGAGGTGTCACACCATCACTTCGTTAAACAAACTTGAACGGTTTTGAACTATGCCCGGAATCCGTACTGCTGCACAAGCCAAGGCCTGGCTGGAACATCAAGGAAAGTCAGTTCAAGCGTTCGCCCGGGAGCATGGCGTAGACCCGGCAACCACGTATCAAGTGCTCTCCGGACGCAAAAAGGGACGGCGTGGAGAAGCCCATAAAGTGGCGGTACTTCTGGGCATGAAAGAGGGCGTTATCGTGGATGAGCCAAGAGCTCAACCCCACGACGAACAAAGCACTAGCTGACAGCAGTATGCGCTTATTTGTAGGACGTGCATGTTTTAGTCCGATGTGAGTGCGCGACACTCACGCTCCATCCGCCAGAAGCCATCCTCTTCACCGACAATGCTCAACCCCAGGCGCTGATACAGCCTTCTTGCCGGGTTGGTCTTGAACACCGTCAAACGTAGAAAGCCCAGGCCCTCGACGCGTGCCTTGAGCGCCATTTGCTCCAGCACCCATGTGCCCGCGCCCTGCTTGCGGCAGCATTCCAGCAGGTGCAACTCGCGGATATACAAGGCCTTGCCGTCGCGGCTCAGGCTGATAAAGCCCATGACGACGTCATCGTTGCAGATCAGCCAGTTCTCGCGGCCCGCCCAGGCCACGTCGAAGCCGTCGTTGGACCACAACAAGCCGTTCTGACGGTAGTAATGGCTCATGGCCTGCTGGGTCAGGGTGCGGGCAAACGGCAGGTCCTGCTCGATGGCCCGGCGCAAATGAAACCTCATTCAGAGGGCGACCACTTGGCCGGTCCACTGCCCGCCGTCGCGACGGGCGATCACCAACGCGTCGCCGACACCGGGGGCGGCAACAAGCAAGTTGCCATCGGCGGTCCAGATCGCACTGCGGCCCGCACAAGCCCAGCCTCCGGACGGGCCACCGTGGTTAGCCATCAGTACCAACAGGCCATGCTCGGCCGCATAGCCTTCAAGCAAAGCACTGTCCGCCGCGTAGCCTCCCTCGCTGATCAGTACGCCGGCGGCATACACCGTGGCGCTCGCTGCCGCCGCTTGACGTGGATGGCTGGCCTGGGAAAAGTCCGCACACACCGCCAATGCGATACGCTCCTCGGCCAATTCCAGGGCTTCACCGCCCTGCCCCGCGGCAAATGCCAGCTCTTCGCCGGGGTGCAGATGCTGCTTGGTGTAGACGCCTACTGAACCGTCCGCCCCAAGCACCAGCGCGCCGATCAGCACACCTGTTTGTGGCGCCAGACGCACCGGCATGCCCACCACAGCCGTCAACCGCAGCTCCCGCGCCAACTCACGCAAAGGCGTCAACACGGCGTCTTGCGGGTCGATGGCCAAGTCGGCCGCCAGGAACGGCTCGTAGCCCGTCAGTGACAGTTCTGGAAACACCAGGCATTGCACGCCCTGTTCAGCCGCGGCCCGCATCAACGCCAGGTGCCGCTGGATATTGGCAGCGATATCGCCCGGGATGGAAACGGTTTGCGCCGCAGCAAGGGTCAAGGCAGTCATGGTCGCGTCCTGGCAATCATTGTTTGAGAGCCGTCAGCATATCCACACTTACCCCATAGCGGCATAGGTATCGCCGTTACCGCAGGAATGGATATGTACACGGTCCAACTGTGTTGACTGTCAGGCCGTCTTCGCAGGCAAGCCAGCTCCCACATTTGGATCGCGGTGCCTCAGCCAGGTCAGCGCCGGCTGTCAGGCCGTCACGGGAGCAAGCTCCCTCGCCACAGGTCCAGCGTCGCAGCAAAGTTGTGTAGATACCTATGCCCATAGCGGTAAGTACTGCCACGCAATAGAAATTACTGATTGAACCCACCCGCACGCCTCTAGTAAGCTCCCCCCATCATTTGGAGAGCCCCATGTTGCCACTCACCCACACTCAGGTTTGCCCTGCTGCCAGCGCCTTGCGCTCAGTGTCGGCTATCCGTGTGAACGGTTCGAGCGCACTGGCCGGCTTTTATTTTGGGTATTGGTTTAGCCACTGGCGCGCCTGATACCTGAAATCGGCGCCCACTACTCAAGGGGTCGCCTACCAGAGAAATCTAAACCCCCGGTCGGCTCCCCGATCGGGGGTTTTGTTTTTTCAGCGCCTGATAACTTGTTTTTCACGCTCACTTAAAGGAATCACACCATGAACTACGCCACCTATTACCGCTACGACACTTGCACTGCATGGCGATTTAGCCAGCTCCGTTCGGGACAGCCTGCCGCCTCCGACCGGTCACCCCGTGGTGGCAAGCCAACACACGTAGCCGATACGGCCAATTGTCGAACACCCCAGTAGGCCAAGCGTGCGGGAATCGCCCGCCGCTTGCCCAGGAAGCCTTGAATATGAACTCCTCCGTCGCCGCTTTGCCCGTCTCTACCCTCAACAGCGCCAATGAAGCCTTGACCCAGCGTTTGCCCAGCGCTCTTGAACTCAAGCACCAACTCCCGCTCAGCCCGTTCCTCAACGAACAAGTCCACGCCCATCGCCAAGCCGTGCGCGCCATCCTCAATGGCGAAGACTCACGCTTGCTGGTGATTGTCGGCCCGTGCTCTATCCACGACCCGGAATCGGCCATGGAATACGCGCGCAATCTGAAGAAGCTCGCGCTTGAAGTCAGCGACCAGATGCTGCTGGTGATCCGTGCCTACGTCGAGAAACCGCGCACCACTGTGGGCTGGAAAGGCTTGGCCTACGATCCACACTTGGACGGCAGCGATGACATGGCCGCCGGCCTGACCCTGTCCCGCGAACTGATGCGTGAAATGCTGCGCCTGGGCCTGCCGGTGGCCACCGAGTTGCTGCAACCCATGGCCGCCGGCTACTTCGATGACCTGCTCACTTGGGTCGCCATTGGCGCACGCACTACCGAATCTCAGATTCACCGCGAAATGGCCAGCGGCCTGGGCATGCCCGTGGGCTTCAAGAACGGCACCGACGGTGGCGTCGCCATTGCTTGTGATGCGATGCGCTCAGCCTCTCACCCGCATCGCCATTTCGGCGTGGACAGCCAGGGCCACCCGGCGATCATCCAGACTCCCGGCAACCCCGACACCCACCTGGTGCTGCGCGGCGGCCACCGTGGGCCCAACTACGATGCGCAAAGCGTGGCCGGCGTAAAGCACGACCTGGCCAAGTCCAAGGTGGCGGCACGGATCATGGTCGATTGCAGCCATGCCAACAGCGGCAAGAACCCGCTGCGCCAACCGGCGGTATTCAATGACGTGCTGGAGCAGCGCCTGCAAGGTGATACCTCGCTGGTCGGCATGATGCTTGAAAGTCACCTGTTCGAAGGCTGCCAGCCGCTGAGCGCGTCGATGAAATACGGCGTTTCGGTGACCGATGGTTGCCTGGGTTGGAACGGGACCGAGCAGTTGTTACGCAGTGCCGCCGAGCGGTTGCGGGAACACCGCAAAGCCGACTGATCGGTGAAAACTAAAATCCGGGAAGGAGCTTGCTCTCGCTGGACGGGGTGCAGGCCCCGTCATTTTAGACAAAAAGCGGGTCCGCTTCGCGCCCCAGCGGGGGCAAGCTCCCTAAGGGACGCGGCTAGGCCCTGGCCACCGGCATGCGGGATAACTCCCGCAGCCACGGCAACACTCGCAGGCCGTGGAAGACCTCCGAGGGGTCGACGATGCCCATGAAATGTTCAAGATTGACGTTGTCCGGCACGCCCGGCAGGCGCACCCGTATTACCGGCGTTACACCGCAAGGCGCACCCAGATCCAGGTGATCGTAGACCAGCACATGACGCACCTGAGGCTGAGCTTCGTAAGCCTGGGCCATCAGCGCCGCATTGATAATCAGCACATCGAAGGGGTCGGCAGGAATAGCGGTGAGAATCCGTAACTCCTCGAACGTTTGCACCGGCACGATCCGGTAATAGCCCAACTGGTTCAGCATTTTCTCGATGTACAGGCGTTGCAGATGCTGTTCATCGGCAATCAGGATGGTCAATGCTTTGTTCGGCATGGCAAACCCCTGGGCAGGCAGTGCTCGACAGTGAGCGTCGCCCATTTTCCAGACATATGCCGACGAAAAAATCAGGCTTATTCCCCGTTCATGTAAGAACTTTCCCAAATCCTCCGAAAGGCGATCAACCACAGTCAGGGCTGATTGCAATAAGCGCTTAAGCCATGATGCAAAACATCGATCGCCTCACCCACGCTTTCAACCGCTGGTCCCAATGCCTGACGGTCCCGCTGTTCACACGCCGCCTCCAATGCCTCACATACACTGATCAATGGGTTGGCCTTGACCATCCGCGCTCCTCCCTTGGCACGATGAGCCAGGTCGTGCAACTTGGCAAAGTCTGCCTGGCTTGCCAGCCGTGGCAGCAAGGCACGATCCGCCTCCAGGCTTTCGAGTAACGGCGCCAGCAATTCGACCAGCGCGGCATGATCATCCCCGGTCAGCGCAACCAGGGTGCTCAAGTTGAAGGTAACCAAGGGTCGCGGGCTCGTGCCAACTGAACGCGACGCCAATGCCGCCCGCAAGTCGTCAAGCCCGGTTGGCTTGAACAGGCAGCCATCCATGCCAGCCTGCCGACAGCGCTCGGCCTCCTCCGGCTGGGCGTTGGCGGTGAACCCGAGTAACAGGCAGGGCCCCAGACCCCGCTCACGCTCCTGTGCGCGAATCTCCTGGGCCAACTGATAGCCGTTCTTGAATGGCATGTTGCAATCGGTAATGACGCCGTCGAACTGCCCCGTTCGCCACTGTTCAAGCCCTTGGACACCGTCTTCGGCCGTGATGATACGGTGGCCCAGAAAGCTCAACTGTCGGGCCAGCAGCAAGCGGTTGGCCGGGTAGTCGTCCACCACCAGAATGCTCAGCGCGCGCCCTTCAGGCGCAGCCTCTTGCACAGGCTCAATCGGGGCTGGCAGCGTGGCGGTCATGACCAGGGTCAACGTCACGTCCACCCGAGTGCCGTGCCCCAACACACTACTCAAGTGCAATTGGCCGCCCATCATTTCGCACAGGCTGCGGCTGATCACCAACCCCAGCCCAGACCCGCTGCGTGCCGATTGCTGGTTATTGCTGCCCTGGATGAACACACTGAACAACCGCTGCTGGTCGGTGACGCTGATTCCGATGCCGGTATCTTGCACCCATAACTGCACGGCCAAGCGATCGCCCTCGACCACCGCCTGCGCGACCAAACTGACCTGCCCATGGGGAGTGAACTTGATGGCATTGCTCAGCAGATTCGAGACCACCTGCTTGAATCGCAGCGGGTCGACCAGCACCGCCTGGTCAATCAACGGGTCCAGCTCAACCTGCAGTGCCAACACCTTGGCTCGGGCCAGCCCCTCGAATACGCGTGCGACCGACGCCAACAACTCATGCAGGTTGGCGGGCTCCAGGGTCAGTGACAAATGCCCGGACTCGATCCGCGCTATATCGAGAATATCGCCGATCAGCTCCAACATACCCCGCGAAGCCACCGAGGCCACCTCCAGAGCATCGCGGTCGACCCGTCCCTGCTCGGCATTTTTCAAGGCCAGTTCGATCATGCCGATCACGGCGTTCATCGGCGTGCGGATCTCGTGGCTCATGGTCGCCAGGAAGGTCGTCTTGGCGCGATTGGCGGCGTCGGCATCGTCCTTGGCTTCCTGTAGCTGGCCGAGCAGCCGGTGCCGTTCGCTTACGTCTACCCAACCGGCAATCATGCCCACCACCTTCTCGTCGCCGTCGCGATACGGCAGCATCCACTGGTAAATGGTCAGCACATCGCCATTGGGCACCTTGAGGATTCGATCATGAATCTGCGGCTCGCCGCCGGCCATCAAGCGCAGGTAATCGTCATGAAACGACCGGGCCTGTGGCGGGTTTTCGATGTCGGTTTCCACTACGGTCCTGCCGATCACGTCTTCAAGTTTGTAGCCAAACACGTCGAGGTAGGCGTTATTGCAGGCCATCAATCGCCCTTGGCGATCACGCACGTAAATCGGGTGCGGCGTGCCGTCGATCAATACGCTCATGAACCGCATCTGATCGCTCAGCGCTCGCTCGGCCTGCAGGCGCTTGCGAATCAGGCTGCGCAGGTAAATGGCCCAGCCCAGCGTGATGGCCAACAACAACGCCGCCAACCCAAAGCCCTGAAGAATCACATTACGATAACGCAACCAATAGCTGTCCTCGATGATGACCTCGCTACGCCACTGGCCAATCAGTTCGTCCATTTCCTGAGGGGTGATGCTCAGCAGCGCCTTGTCGAGGATCGAATACAGCTCCAACTGACTGCGATTTACCCCAAAGGTCACGCGTGCAGGCTCAATGCCAACCGTGCTGCTGACACGCAAGCGGTCGCGGTAATACCGGGTGATCAGATAACGTGCGCTGATCAACGAGTTGACCGCGCCGTCGGCGTCACCATTGGCCACCAGCGCCATGGCTTGCTGGGGGTTCTCCACGTCGACAAACATCACACCTGGAAAATTTTTCGCTATGTCCTCATGCAGGCCATTACCGACCACCATGGCCAGGCGTTTGCCGACCATGTCCTCCAGCGTGAGCGGGCTGTGGGGACCGTTACGGGTTACCAGCACAAAGGGATTGGTCAGGTAGGGCCGGGTAAAACGCACTTTTTCAGCACGCTCCGCGCTAGGCGTGACGACCGCCAGCATGTCCGCCGTACCCGCACTGACGATATTGATCTGGCGCGGCAATGAGCCGCCCGGGACCACATCGAACTTCAAGCCGGTACGCAAGCTGATACGCGATAGTACCTCGGCACGAACCCTTCGAACTGGCCTTGATCACCAATAAAAGATAACGGTAGAAAGTCATTGAGTACCGCGACTCTGACCCTTGGATTCTTTTGCACCCAGCGTTGTTCGCTGGCACTCAAATGCAACCGGTCAACGCCGATTATCCCCAGGTTACCTCCGCTCCAGCGGCGCAGGATTTCCATCTGCTCGCTGGCGGGAATCGCCTCCAGCGCAGCATTGAGAATGGGCAGTAAACGTGTATTTTCGCGGGCGACGGCAAACGCAAACGGGTTGACTTCCAAGCCGGAAAAATCCGCCATACGTACATTGTTGAGGTGATTGCGATTGATCAGGTAGTTGCTGCTGATAGCATCCCCCAGATAAACGTCGGCGCGACCAAACGCTACGGCACCAATGGCTTCGAAAGTCGAGGCAAACAACTCCAATTGGGCCTGGGGGTAAAACGCCCGAACGGCGTCGGGCTGCATATAGTGATACAGCATCGCTACGCGCTTGCCCGCCAGGTCGTCGTTCAACACCTGGCTATCGCCGCTGCGAGTCACCAGGGTCGGTTGATCGTTGGCGTAGGAGCGAGACAAAAGCAGTTGCGGGTCGGCCGCTTCGTAGCCATTGGCGGAACCGAGAAAATCCACGCCCCCCTGCTTCAAGGCTTCGATCACTTCATCGCGGGTATCGTAACGCCGTACCTCTATGGAGATATGCAGGGCCTGACCCACCAGTGCGGCAAAATCGGCGGTGATACCTTCGAGCTCGTCGTTGTTATTGGTCAAGTCAAAAGGCGCGTAATCGGGAGCAGAAACCCCCATCCGTAATGTGCGCCGCTCGCGCAGCCAGCGCCAATCAGACTCGTCCAGTGCTACTTGCGGGGTGTCAATACGTGAATGCCCCAACAGCCGCAAAGCATGGGGCTCATCCAGGGCCACCGCGATCTGAGGTAACAGGCTCATCCAGAAGATCGTGGTGAACCTTATAAACGCGGTGGTGATCATCTCAATTCAGATCAGATGGTTGCGCTGGGCAAACTTGGATAAGTGCACTACCGAAGACATGCGTAACTTCTCCTTGAGTCGAGTCTTGTAAGTGCTGATGGTCTTGTGGCTGAGCAGCATCTGTTCGGCAATTTCCTTGTTGCCCAGCCCCAGGGCCAACATTTGCAACACGGTTAACTCACGGTCCGATAAGCACTCGATCATCTGCCGTTCCGTTTCTTGCAGATCATCGCGGCGCACCGAACTGGTCGGCAAACTGGGGAAGCAACTGTAGCCCGACATGATCGCTTTGATAGCCTTTTGCAGCTCATCCAGCTCACCGGTCTTGGCGACGAACCCCATCGCACCGGAACGCATGCAACGAGTAGAAAAAAATACCGCCAGGTAGGAGGTCAGCACCAGAATCTTGCACGGCAAGCCCAACGCCTTGATGCGGCTGATAACCTCCAACCCGCCTAATTTAGGCATCGCCAGGTCGAGGATAATCAGCTCGGGACGTTGCTCCCTCGCCAACTGCATGGCGTCAGCGCCATCCCCCGCCTGAAAAATTTCATCAAACCCCTCCAATTGCAGGAGGTGTTTGACCGTTGCCCGGATAAACGGATGGTCATCCACAATTAATGCTTTGCTCATAAAACTTCCTTATGTGGACAAAATACCCTTACACATCACGCCGGACCTGGGTACCTGTGAGAAATGACAGTTCCGACAAGCGGCACTGCTTCCTTGGAGCGGTAACCAAGCAGTGTCTGGCCTCTTCAATTAACTCAACAGAGCGACGGACGCCGGGCCTCAACGGCGCAACAGCCGCAAGTACCCAACTTTAGCAATGCAATGATGTTTCAACCGAAGGGATAATCCGGACAACATGTAGGATTTTTCCACATGCAAGCTTAGCCAATCCTGGCCAGCCCATCAGGATCAGTCGGTGGTGCTAGGACTCCAGAAGGCCTGCACCACCAGGGTTGACGTTGAGAGGCGCGCCACCAGCGCGTCCAGTTCGTCGCCATCCACCGACGTGGCGGCGAGGATGGCCTCGATTTCCACTTCGTCACTGCCGAACGGTCGCACGTCGACGTCGCTGGCAGGGTAGTTGCAGCGTGCCAACTCGGCTTCCAGTAACACCATCACGGCCTGTTGCTGACTGCGGCGCGCAATGACATAGAGGATATTGGTGACCTCTGCCGACACCACGTCCAAGGGCTGACGATTGATGTTGTTGACGATCGGCCGCAGCAAGGTGTTGGCCGCCAGCACAAACAGCGTGCCCAGCAACGCCTCGAGGATCAGGTCGGCGCCGGCGCAGGCACCCACCGCGGCCGAAGCCCAGAGGGTGGCGGCCGTATTGAGCCCGCGCACATTGCCCTCCTCCCGCATGATCACACCCGCCCCCAGGAAGCCGATGCCCGACACCACGTAAGCGACCACGCGCACCGCGCCTTCCGCACCGCCCAGTCGGTTGGCCATGTCCACAAAGATCGCCGCGCCCACCGCCACCAGCACATTGGTACGTAAGCCGGCGGTGCGCTGGCGGTATTGGCGCTCGAACCCGATGAGGCCACCGAGAATAAACGCAGCGCTGAGGCTGACCACGGTGTCGACCAGGGAGTTGAGGTTGATGTTGTTGATTGCCTGCATAAGAAATCTCCATGAATGCAGCGGCACATTGGTAACTCGCAGGTCCCTGTAGGAGCTGGCTTGCCTGCGATAGCGGTACACCACCAATGAATCTGGCGACTGATACACCGTCATCGCGGGCAAGCCCGGCTCCCACAGGATTTGCGATGTTGCATGGAACCTGTTACTGCCAGCCAAACCTGCGAATGTAGTAGCCCTTCACTGCCTGAGTCAGCGCCATGTAAGCCAGCAAAATCACCGGCAGGAACACGAAGTACAGCGACGGCAGCGCCTGCAATTTGAAGTAGTGCGCCAAAGGCCCCATCGGCAGGAATATCCCCACGGCCATGATCACGCCGGTCATCAACATCAACGGCAGCGCTGCGCGGCTTTGCAGGAATGGGATTTTTGGCGTGCGAATCATGTGCACGATCAGGGTCTGGGTCAGCAGCCCCACCACAAACCAGCCGGATTGAAATAGCGTTTGGTGGTCTGGAGTGTTGGCATCAAACACATACCACATGAGTGCGAACGTGGTGATGTCGAAGATCGAACTGATCGGCCCGAAAAACAACATGAAGCGCCCCACTTCCCCCGGCTGCCAGCGTTGCGGCGTGGCAAGCATCTCGTCATCGACGTTGTCGAACGGAATCGCAATCTGCGAGATGTCATACAGCAGGTTTTGCACCAGCAGGTGCATCGGCAGCATCGGCAAAAACGGGATAAAGGCACTGGCCACCAACACCGAGAACACGTTGCCGAAGTTCGAACTGGCGGTCATCTTGATGTATTTGAGCATGTTGGCGAAGGTGCGCCGGCCTTCCAGCACGCCCTCCTCCAGGATCATCAGGCTCTTCTCCAGCAGGATGATGTCAGCCGCTTCCTTGGCGATGTCCACCGCACTGTCCACCGAAATCCCGATATCCGCCGTGCGCAGCGCCGGAGCATCGTTGATGCCATCGCCCATAAAGCCGACCACATGTCCGTTGGCCTTGAGCAGCCGCACGATGCGTTCCTTGTGGCTGGGCGTGAGCTTGGCAAACACATTGGTGGTTTCCACGGCCAGGGCCAGTTCGGCGTCGCTCATCGACTCGATGTCGTTGCCCATCAGCAAGCCTTGTTGCTCCAGGCCCACTTCGCGGCAGATCTTCGCCGTGACCAGTTCGTTGTCGCCGGTCAACACTTTCACCGCCACGCCGTGGGCCTTCAGGGCCTTGAGGGCGGGCGCGGTGCTTTCCTTGGGCGGGTCGAGAAACGCCACGTAGCCGATCAGCGTCAGGTTGTTTTCATCGGCCAGGGTGTAGGTGTCACGTCCTGCCGGCATCGGCTGCGCCGCTACCGCCACCACCCGCAGCCCTTCTTCGTTAAAGGCCGCGGTCACCTGGCGAATGCGCGCCAGCAGTTCGTCGGTCAGTGCCTCATCGACGTCACCATGACGCACGCGATTGCATACCGACAAAATTTCCTCCACCGCCCCTTTGCAGATCAACAGGTGCGGTTGGTGCTCCTCGGCCACCACCACCGACATGCGGCGGCGGTTGAAGTCGAATGGGATCTCGTCGACCTTGTGGAACGCGGTACCGACTTTCAGCTCACGATGGATGTCCACATGCTCGAGCACGGCCACATCCAACAGGTTTTTCAGGCCGGTCTGGTAGTAGCTGTTGAGATAGGCCATTTCCAGCACGTCGTCCGACTCCTGGCCCCACACGTCCACATGGCGCGCCAGGAAAATCTTGTCCTGAGTGAGCGTGCCGGTCTTGTCGGTGCACAGCACGTCCATGGCGCCGAAGTTCTGGATCGCGTCCAGGCGCTTGACGATGACCTTCTTGCGCGACAGAAACACCGCGCCCTTGGCCAAGGTCGAGGTGACGATCATGGGCAGCATTTCCGGGGTCAAGCCTACCGCAATCGACAGCGCGAACAGCAACGCCTCGGTCCAGTCGCCCTTGGTGAAGCCGTTGATGAACAGCACCAGCGGCGCCATCACGAACATAAAGCGAATCAGCAACCAACTGACCTTGTTGACCCCCTGCTGGAACGAGGTGGTCGCACGGTCCGTCGCCGTGACGCGTTGCGCCAAGGCACCAAAATACGTGCTGTTGCCGGTGGCGAGGATGACCGCCGTGGCGGCGCCGGACACGACGTTGGTGCCCATAAACAGAATGTTCTCCAGCTCCAGCGGGTTGCGCGTGTGGGCGTCCTGCTGGTGGGCGAACTTTTCCACCGGCATGGATTCGCCGGTCATCGCCGCCTGGCTGACGAACAAGTCCTTGGCGCTGAGCACGCGGCAGTCCGCGGGGATCATGTCGCCGGCCGACAATACAATCAGATCGCCTGGCACCAGTTGCTTGATCGGCAGTTCAATGCGCTTGGCAGACTCGCGGCGCAGCACCGTCGCGGTATTGCTCACCATGGCCTTCAAGGCGTCGGCGGCCTTGTTCGACTTGGCCTCCTGCCAGAAGCGCAACAGGGTCGAGAGCACCACCATGGAGAAAATCACCGTGGCGGCCTTCATGTCTTCGGTCAGCCAAGAGATCACCGCCAACAGGGTCAGCAGCAGGTTGAACGGATTCTTGTAGCAATGCCACAGGTGCACCCACCACGGCAGCGGCTGTTCGTGCTCGACTTCGTTAAGGCCGTATTGCACGCGCAGGGCGTCGGCTTCCTGAGTGCTCAAGCCCTCGGCGTGGCTGCCCAGCACGCCCAGCAATTGCACAGTGCTGCGGTTGGCAGAGGCCACCAGTGTCTGCGCCAGGCTGGGCGGTACTTCGCGGCTGACGCTGGCATCGGTCACGGTTTCCAGCATCGCCAGGCGGCGAAAATGCCGGGCGATATGCCGGGTCCGCAGGAAACCGGCGAAGAACTCTTTGAGCAAAGTGAGGTTCATGGTGTAACTCCTGCGCGAGGAAAAACCGTCGTGCAGGTACTGCCCGTCCACACCGCGCCCGTCACACAGGCACAGCCGAACCTGGCCCGCCCGCCGTAACAGGCAGGCGCGTCCGTAGCATCCAGGCGTTACCCAGGTGCTGGTCAGCGTCGATGAGAGGGAATCAGGCAGGTGCCAGGACTGGCCACCGCCGGGATGCCGCTTCTCGCTTTATGAGGCGAGACAACGGCATCTGGAAAATGCGCGTTACCTTGCCAAGTAGAGGCCGGTTACCGAAACCGGCCGACGACTGTCACTCGAACAAGTACCCACTGAGGGTCTCCGCTATTGATGAAAACGCGCGAAGCTTACGCCCCGATGTTGGCGGAGTAAACCGTAGGAAAGTGGCAGGCTGGTGAATAAGAAGGTTCTTCAGGATGGGTTCAGGAAAGAGCGTTTTGCTTACTTTTGTCTGGGCCGGCAGTCCGGCTTTTCAAAAGTGAGCCGCTGTAAAAGCGGAACCCTGAGTAGCCGTTACCGCAGGAATGGATATGTACACGGTCCAACTGTGTTGACTGTCAGGCCGTCTTCGCAGGCAAGCCAGCTCCCACATTTGGATCGCGGTGCGTCAGCTCGATCAGCGTCTACCTGGGATTGATGTACATCCCTGGCTATGGCGTATCAGGTCGATCCCTTTCAACCAACGCCACGTAGTCTTCAATGCTCACGCTGGCAACACCCTTTACCTGGATAGACACCTTATTCACCTGCCGACCCATCGTGATGCCCTCGCGGGTACGCACCTGTACATAGCCAAGTCTGGGCCAAAAACGCTCGGCCCTGGTATTGCCCACCACTACCGTCAGCCGCAGCCACTGGGCGCCCTTCGCCACCGCCCAGGCCTCAAGGTCCGCGTGCAAGCGCTGCGCCAGCCCGCTGCCGTGCCAGCGCGCATGCACCAGCAGCAACCCGATGTGCCACACCCCGGTGGCGAGCAAATCCGCGGCGATATTCACCACGGCGACCAGGTGGCCCTGCGCATCTCGGTAACCCAGCCAGTACAGGCGGCTGCAATGCCAGCCGGCGGGTAATTGGCCGCGTAATTCTTCCCGTGCTTCGGTCGGGGTAGCCGGTTCGCCATTCACCGCGATGAAGTAAGCCGGCGCCTGTTCAAAAAACTGCTGCAGCTCAGCTTCATCGCAGCCAAGCAGCTCAACCACCCGAATGCCTTCGAGGAAACTGCCAGGCAACACCTGTGGATCAACGTCCATGTTCAACCTCTTCAATCATCCCGTGTCAGCACTTCCAGCAATTCAATTTCGAAGCGCAGATTACTGTTGGGTTTGATATGCGCGCCCATCGAGCGCTCGCCATAGGCCAGGTGCGCCGGTACATACAACGAGCGTACACCGCCAACCTGCATGCCCATCAAGCCCTGGTCCCACCCCTTGATCACGCGGCCAGTGCCGATCACGCACTGGAACGGTTTGCCCCGCTCCCAGGAGGAATCGAACACCGTGCCATCTTCCAGGGTGCCGGTGTATTGGGTGGTGATCAGCGCGCCTTTGACCACGGCTTTGCCGTCGCCCAGGCGGATGTCGGTGACCTGTAGTTCGTCGTTGCTCATGGGGTTCTCATTGAAGGGGCCAAAGGCTGGGGTTTTCCCAGAATCGGAGGGGTTTGGCAAGTGCAGGAAAATGGCCAACGTGATGGTGGACCGTTCGCTGGAATGCATACAGCCGCGTCAGAATCCAATGTGGGAGCTGGCTTGCCTGCGAAGGCGGTGTGTCAGTCAATGCACCTGTGACTGCACGACCGCTTTCGCAGGCAAGCCAGCTCCCACATTGAATCTGCATGCATTCAGAGGTCGCCGTGTCGACCCTTTACAACCAATGCCAGAACCGGCTCCAGAACCCGCGCCCCAACTCATCCTTGCACCCGGCATATTGGCGCGCATACATCTGCGAACGCGCCTGTACCTTGCTCGCTACCGGCGGCAGCCAGGCTTTGCTGGCATAGGTGCGCTGGCGGTAGCCGCCCCAGCCTTCGTGGTAGTTCAGGTACTGGCCGTAGGCATCGTATTTGTAGACGCCGTTGATGGTGTAGGTCTTGTCCATGTACCAGCCGATAAAGTCGATCGCGTCGTCGAAGTCTTCGCGATCAGCGCCGCTGCGGCCGGTGGCTTTGCGGTAGTCGTTCCATACTTCATCCTTGGCCTGGGCATAGCCGGAAGCGGTGGAGACGCGGCCCCATGGGATGATCCACAGCAGGTATTTACGCGGGGTCTTGGCGTCGTGGCGAAAGCCCGACTCCTGATACATGATGGCAAACGGCACCTGGATCGGTACGCCCCAGCGCTTTTGCGTGACCTTGGCGGCGTCGTACCAGTCGTCTTTTTCGCGGAAGATACCGCAGAGGTCGTTGGGCGTGCGTGGCGGCGAGGTGCCGCACGCCGCCAACAGGGAAGTGAGTAATAACAGTCCGACGGCTTTGCCTGCGCTCAAGGGTCACCTTTGTGGGATAAGGGTAAAATGCCAGCATTTTACCCCTTCACACCGGCGGCGTCCTTGCCGCAGACATCTTTAAGCCAAAGGCACGCGACGGGTAGTCAGCGCGATACGACCAATAAAGAAGCTCAACGCCGCACCCAACAGCAGCATGGCCAAGGTGCTCCAGGCCGCGCGGGACAGTTGCTTGGCAGCGACTTCACCGGCTTCACGGGCTTTCTGTTCAGCCTGCTTTTTCAGCTCATCAACCTTTTGCATGGCTTGCTGATAAGCCTGGGCATAGTTGTCGACGATCTGCGTGGCTTCTTCTTTGCTCTTGCCAGTGCGGGCCGCGACGATGTTGACCAGCGCCTCTTTATCCGCTGCATTCAATGCTGGCTCGCCGGACGCTTTCACACGTTCGAACCATTGCTTGAGCTCATCACCGGCCTGGGCAGGATTGGTCGCTGCATCGGTAGCCGACTGCTTGCCATCGACAGCTGCCTGATCGGCTTTCTGCTCGACATTGGCAGGGTCCAGTTCAGCCTTGCCGCTCTGCTTGAGCAAGGTATCCAGTTGGCCTTGCAGGCTGTTCCAGTCCAACTCGATGCCCTGCTCGTTCAACTGTTGCTTGATGCTATTGCCAATCCCCGGCGCGGCGGCAGCAATGCCACTGCCCGCAGCAGACAGACCTTTACCCACCACGTTGCCGGCCGTACCGACCACGCTGGAAGCCAGGCCCGCCAACAGCCAAGTGGTGAGCAAGGTGGTCAAGGTCCAGGTCAGCACCCCATGCAGGCCGCCACGATCCGGCGCGGTGCGGCCGGCCACGAACGCGCCCAACGCGATGGCGACCAGAGTCGATACAAACAACCAGATACCCGCACCCGTGCCAAAACCGCTCAACGGGTTGCCCGCTTCCATCGGGTCAACGGCACTGGCGCCAATGGCGGTGCCCAACACACTCAAGACCAGGTAGGTGACCAGTGCGATTGCACTACCGGCCAATACCGAGCTCCACGACACTCGAAACAGCGATCGATTGGTTTCATAGACAGTGGTCATACAAAGGTCCTTTTCAAATTGAGGAGCAAGGCAATGTGCCTTGATGGGTGTGAGTGTGGCGAAACGACATACGTTCAGTCCTGGCCCATATGCACCAGGTGGTCTGGTGCATTCGCACTGCCCCGTGGGTAATTACTCTGCACTATCCTGAAGCCAGGATGTCGTAACCCAATGTGCCTTGCCCTGCCCTAATCGGAGACGTTATGACCCAGGATGTTCTCGCCAAAGAAACCAACCGCCGCCAACTGCAAACCATCATCTCCGGGCTGTCCGACGGTGTGATTCTGGCCGAGGTCGACCAGACCATTCTCTGGGCCAATGAAGCGGCGTTGACCATGCATGGGGTCAGCGAGGTCAAGGAACTGGGCGCCAATACCGAGGCGTACGCCAAACGCTTTGCCCTGCGCTATCGCAACAACCATCCCTTGCCACTGGACAGCTACCCCCTCAGCCGCGTGGCTGCCGGAGAAGAGTTCAGCGATGTGGTGGTGGAAGTCACACCCGCCGACGACGAACACCGCAGTTGGGTACATCGCCTGCGCAGCCTGGTGCTGACCGATGCCCAGGGTGAACCTGAGTTGCTGGTACTGATCCTCAGCGACGCCACCGAATGGGCCAGCGCCGAGCAACGCTTTGAGAAAACCTTCAACGCCAACCCGGCGCCCGCGGTGATCTGTCGCCTCAGCGACCTGCGCTACATCAAGGTCAACCAGGGTTTTCTGGAGATGACCGGCTACAACCGCGACCAGGTCATCGGCAAATCTGTGTATGAACTGGATGTGCTGGAACAGGCCGAGCGCAAGGACCTGGCGATCCAGCGCCTGGGCGAAGGCGCGACCATCCCGCAGATGCAGGCCGAACTGAGACTGCCCGAAGGTGGCAGCAAACTGGTGATCGTCGCCGGCCAACCGTTGGACATGAACGAGGAAGACTGCATGCTGTTTTCCTTCACCGACCTGGAGCCTCGGCGCAAAGCCGAGATCGCCCTGCGCCAGAGCGAAGAACGCTTCGCCAAATCCTTCCGCCTGACGCCCGTGCCGACCCTGGTATGCAGTGCCGACAACCGCCAGGTAGTAGACATCAACGAAGCCTTCATGAGCATCACCGGCTACATCAGCGAGGAATTGATCGGCAAATCCATCGAAGACATCAACTTCATCGACAGCCCCCAGGCCGGCGCGCAGTTGTTCGCCACCCTGGAAAAAGCCGGCAACCTTGAAGGCCAGGACCTCAAGGTGCGCAAGAAAGGCAACGAGGTGATCGACTGCGTGGTATCCGCCGACACCGTGATTATCCAGGACGTCCCCTGCTACCTGATGGTGCTGATGAACATCACCGAGCGCAAACGCTCGGAGCTGGAACTGGTGGCGGCCATCGAGGAAGTCATGCAGGACGCGTCCTGGTTCAGCCAGACCCTGATCGAGAAGCTGGCCAACGCCAAGAGCGTCAACAGCCCCAACCTGCCGAATGTTTCCTTCACCGACCTCACCGCCCGCGAGCGCGATGTATTGGGCCTGATCTGCGAGGGCCTGGCGGACAAAGAAATCGCCTCGCGCCTGAAACTGGCGCCCAACACCGTGCGTAACCATGTGGCCACGGTGTATTCCAAGCTGGGGGTGCACAGCCGTAGTGCTGCGATCGTCTGGGCTCGTGAACGCGGGCTGTTTGCCGGTGATTTGCGCCTGAAAAACAAGCCCTGACCCTGCAAATGCACTAGTGCGTCTAGTGCGAATTCGCCTTATTGAGCGGCGGTGCAAGCAATAACCTTCAAGGGATCGTATTTATGCCTAGAAGGAACCCGCATGTTTACCCTCTCTCAGCTGCGCAACTGCATCGAAGAAGGCCTGTCACCGCTGACGTGCGAATTCACCCTGTGCCGGGACGCGTCCTTGACCCTCAAGGTCTACGATGCCGAGACCGGCCGCGTCGACCTGGTGGTTACTGGCATCAGCACCAACCGCCTGCAGACCCCGCAGGAAGTAGCGAAAATGGTGGATGAATTGCGCTACGAGCTGCAAAGCAACAACGTCGGCAAGCTCACGCTGGATGATTTGCCTTTATCGCCGCTCCCATGAAATAAAACACCCCGCCGGCAACGATAAACGCCCCCAGCATGTAGAACATGTAATGGGCCGGCAGGCTGGCCAACACCAGCCCACACAGCACCGGCCCCAGCGCCGCACCGAGGTTGGACAGGTTTTGCGCCCCGTAATACATGCCCCGCAGGTGGTCCGGGGCAATTCGGTCGATAAACATGTATTCGGCCGGAAACACGATGATCTCCCCGACGGTGAACACCGCCATCGCCAGCACCCAGCCCACCACGCTGGTGGACAGCCCGAAGCCAATCAACCCCAGCATGAACATGCTCAAGCCAGCGATCAGCCACTGGCTCAGGTAACGGTGCGAGATGCGCCGGCCAATCAAGTACTGCAAGGCAATCACTAGCACGGCGTTGGTGGTCAGCACCGCGCTGATCACCGTGTAGGTGTATTCGGCGGTCGTGGTGGTCACCAGGTATTGCGACAGATAGGCCGTGAACTGGCCGAACACCACCGCGCTGAGTAAACCGCCGAGGGTGAAGCACACCAGGCGACGGTCCTGCAGCAAAACACGGGCGACGGCAAGGAACGGCAGCGGCTTTTGCGTGGCATCCACCGTGGCCAAGTTACGGTCACCCCAGCGCCCGTACAGCAGAAAAAACCCCAGCCCCAACAGCGCCGACAGAATAAACGGCAGGCTGATATCCAGCTTGGCCACCATCGCGCCAAAGAACGGCCCCACGGCATAGCCGATATTGGTAAGCGTGTATTTGATGGAAAACACTTCGCTGCGCGCGTCTTCGGGCAGCAGGCTGGCGAAGCCGGCTTTCACCGCAATATCGATGACGGCGTAGGCCAGGTTGATCAGGATCAGGCAGCCATAGAACGACCAGATATTTTGCGCCAGCACCGTGCCGATAAACCCCAGCACAAACACCAGGCTCAAGCCGAGCAACAGGCGATAGCTATTGATGCGGTCGACCAGGAAACCACCGTAGACACTGAGTAGCGAACCGACGATCAGCGAACTGCCGATTACCAGGCCGACCTGGGTAATGTCCAAGGCGAAATGGCTGGTGAGGTAGATCACGAGATAAGGAAAAGTGATGGCCTTGGCCAGCGTAAGCAGCAACGTGGCGCACAGCAACAGGTTCACGGTGCGGGGGTAGTTTCTGATGGTGGCAAGCATCCTGCTCTCGTTCTTCAAAGGTAACGCGACCATTGCGGTCGGTTACCTTAACGCAAGAAACATGAAACGAGCAGATGCCCCGGCGGGATTATTTCTTGACTGGCGTAATCTCGAGGATGGTGCCGTTGGTGGTCTTGAGCAGGACGTACTTGTCGCCTACGCGCGCCCACTGGCTTTCTTCTTCGGGCTGCTTCAGGCCGCGCTTTTTCCAATCGCTGATGGCCGACTCCTTGCGCATCAGGATATCCGGAGCGCGGTCGCCTTCTTTCAAATCACGAGCGTTGATGTTTGAAGGTTGCACGGTTTCCTGAGGGGTATCGCCGGCCTGCACTACAGCGCTGACGGAGGAAAAGCTGGCAGCGACCAGCAGGCAAGCGGCTAAGGTTTTCGACTTCATGGGTGCTCCTTCAATTAATGGTGCGTACCCAGATTCCGACCGCGGCGGCGCGTAATCATTCAGCCGTATTTCCCTGTGGCCAGAGATTGCTCCCGCCGGGATGCGCAGCGGCCCCAACCCATTCACCGCATGTTTTCAGTGGGTACGCGGTCGGGCTTTTTGGGGCCGCTTCGCGGCCCAGCGGGAGCAAGCTCCCTCGCCACAGGGGGGGGTACAACGTTATAGCCAGGCGGCGTCCCAGAGCGAGTAGTCGCCAACATGCTCGACCAGTCCGGCTCGCAGTGGGTTGGCGATGATGTAGCGAGCAGCCTTGATAAGGTCTTCATCGGCCCGCACCGCACGATCATGATAGCCGTACTGCCAAAAAGCACCGTGCGTGCGACGGGCTCGGTTGATGGTCAGTGTGCTGCGCGACTTCACCCGTTTCATCACTTCAGGCAGCGTCGCGCCTCGCAATTCAAATAACCAGTGAAGGTGGTCCGGCATAATGACCCAAGCCAGCGAGTTGACCAGTCCAAGGTCATGGGCTCGTTTGAGCTCGGCAACCAATAGCCGCCCCAGGTAAAGATCGGCAAATACCGGGCGACGTTGATAAACCACGGCAGTCACCAAATAAGCTCGACCAGGTTCTGAATAACGGCCACGTCGCAACAAATGAGAGTTGGGCTTGTGAAGCAATCCTTTGCTCCCCTGAATGGTTGAATGGTCCATTCAACCTAGCAGGCACCTGAGATGTCCCTGCCCAATACAGTTTCCCCATATTTCCCAATCCTCTGTGGCGAGGGAGCTTGCTCCCGCTGGGCTGCGCAGCAGCCCCAAAAAGCCACACCGCGCATCCACTGAACGCATGCGGTGAATGGGTTGGGGCCGCTTCGCTGCCCAGCGGGAGCAAGCTCCCTCGCCACAAGGGTTTGTGCATAGGGTTTGCGAGCGTGAAAATAATCGTGTAATTTTTCATGAAATTATTCGAATTAAATTTCATGACCCCTCAAGAAGAACTCGCCACCCTCGCGGCGCTGATCCACGACCTGCGCAAGCACAAGAAGCTCACCCTGGCCCAACTTGCGCAAAAAATCGAACGGTCGGTGGGGTTTCTGTCCCAGGTCGAACGTGGCCTGTCGCGCCCGACCGTGGCCGATTTAACCGCCATCAGCCACGCCCTCGATGTGCCCACCACCTATTTCTACAGCCTGCCCAAACCCAAGGCGGTGGATTGGGTCACACGCCCCAACGAGCGGCGCACGGTGTATTACGCCAATGGCATCACCGACATCCTGGTGTCTCCGAGCATGAACGGTGCGTTCTCGATGCTCGATAGTCTGTTGGCCCCCGGTGCCAACAGCGGTGAGCAAAGCATGAGCGACCGCGCCGAGCAGGCCGGTTTTGTGCTGGAGGGCGAGCTGACGCTGTGGGTTGAGGGTGAGCCCGATGCGGTCACCCTCTACGAAGGCGACAGTTTCCACCTCGCCAGTTTCGCCCACTGCCGCTACGCCAACCTGACCGACCTGCCCGCCCGCGTCTTGTGGGTTTACAACTAGGAGCTGCACCCGTGAAAAGCCATTCCTCCACGTTGCTGGCCGAAGTACGCAGCTTTCGCCAGAACCACCCCGACGTGCGCTATGTCGACCTGGTCGCCCTAGACATTCCCGGGCATTTCTACGGCAAGCGCTACCCCGTGGAGATGCTTGAAAAAGTCGCCGCTGGCAGCCCGCTGAAGCTGCCGCAGAATGCGGTATTGCTGGGGGTCCAGGGGGGGTTGTTCAAGATTGGCGACTACTGCTTCAACGATGGCGACCCGGATGCCAATCGCCGATTGGTGCCCGGCACGCTCAAACCGGTGAACTGGGAGTCGCAGCCATTGGGGCAAATGCTCATCACCTCGGACGGCACCGAAGCGCCCATCGAGTTCGAACCCCGCGAAGTCCTGGCCAAGGTCCTGGAACGCTTGCAGCATCAGGGCATTCATCCCGTGGTGGCGTTTGAGCTGGAGTTCTACCTGTTCGATAAACAGCTGGAAAACGGCCTGCCGCAATTCGCCCGCGACCCGCTCAGTGGGGATGCCGACGACCAGCCCAACCTGCATATCGAACGGCTGTCGCGTTTCAGCGACGTGCTCGACGACATGGCGCAAACCGCCAAGGACCAAGGCATCGACATCACGGTGATCACCGCCGAGATCGGCCCCGGCCAGTTCGAGATCAACTTCGGCCACTGCGATGACGGCCTGCGCGCCGCCGACTGGGCCGCCCTGTTCTGCCGCAGCACCCGTGGCGTTGCGCTCAAGCATGGTTACCGCGCCAGCTTCATGGCCAAACCCTATCTGCAATTTCCCGGCAGCGGCATGCACGTGCATGTCAGCCTTTACGACGCAGCGGGCAATAACTTGCTAGCGGCCCATCAGCAGCAGCCATTGCGCCACGCCGTAGCCGGTTGCCTGGAATTGCTGCCCCACTGCATGCCGATCTTCTCGCCCAACCACAACGCCTTCCGTCGCCTGGGCGGCACGGTCAACGCTGCGACGCGGGCGAGCTGGGGCTTTGAAGACCGCGATGCCTGTGTGCGTATCCCCGAGTCCGACCCGCGCAACCTGCGGATCGAGCACCGCCTGGCCAGCGCCGATGCCAACCCTTACCTGGTGCTGGCGGCAATCCTGGTGGGCCTGGAGCACGGGCTTGATGCCAAGCGCGAACCCATCGCGCCATTGAACGAAGACCGCAACAGCGGCACCGATTTCCCGGTGGAAATGCTCGACGCCGTGCGTGCCATGCAGCAGCAACCAATACTGCGCGACAAGCTGGGCGCGGAATTTGTCGACGTGTATTGCGAGAACAAACGCCAGGACCACCTGGCTTTCCAGCAGGAGATCCAGGCGCGGGAATATCGCTGGTTCCTCTAAGCGCGTGACGCGCTCGCGGTATAAAAACCTTGACCCAAATCAAAGAAAGGCTCTAGCACGGGCCTTTCAGCCCGATAAATTGTCGAACAATCCTGGCCTTTGCCGTTGAGATCCATTATCATCCGGCGCCTTCTCGCTACCCGCCGGGTAGCTGTTTCAATGTGTCACCCGAGGCGCCCATGTACCGTTTTCCGTTTCACCGCCCTTTGATTGCCATCAGTCTGGGGCTGGTTTCCCATTCCGTCAGCGCAGCCCTGCAACCCATAGCCGAAGCCCCGCTGGCCAGTGACACCGAGCTGCACTGCCACTTCAACCGCGACGCCAGCACAGACTGCACCACCACTTACCGCTACACGATCCTCAAGGCCAACGGCCGCGAAATGCTTTCGCGCATCGACTTCGACTACTCCGAAGCCGACACCTTTGAAGTGGTCAGCGCTCAATCCACCCAGCCTGGCGCCAAGCCCGTCGCCCTGGCCGCCACGCAAATCGATACCCGCAGCGCACCCAACCCGGACCAAGGCTTCAGCCGCGACAAGCAAACCTCCCTGGCCTTCCCCAACCTGCGCGTGGGCACGCAGATCCGCTACACGGTACGCCAGCATTACCCGGCCAAACCGCTGATGACCCAGTTCCACTATGTGCTCAAATTCGGGCCCAGCTCAGCCCGCCGCGATCGCTTCAAGGCGCGCTTTACCGCCGAACGGCCGATCCAGTGGCGAAGTGAATTGTTCGACGGTTTCAAGGTAACGCCTTCGAGCAACGGCAAGACCCTGGATGTGGTGCAAAAAGCCCCGACCTACCTCAACTACATCAATGAATCCTCCGCTGCCACCCTGCTGCGCGTCCCACGCCTGGAAGTGGGGAGCGCCGTGGACCGCCAGGCGTACTTCGGTGATTTCGCCCAGCGTTACAACCAGATCCTCGGCGCCACCCTGCCGGCGCAAGCCGCCGCCGCCGTGGCCGCCGCACGCAGCCTGGCGCCAGTTGAGCAAGTCGCGGCAATGATGCAGCACATCAATGATCATTACCGCTACCTGGGTGACTGGCGGGCGACCGAGCGCGGCTATGTGCCGTTCAGCCTGGCGGAAATCGAGCAGCACGGCTATGGCGACTGCAAGGACCTGGCGACGCTGCTGACGGCCATGCTCAAGGCCAGTGGCATCAAGGCTGAGACCGCGTGGGTCAGCCGTGGCGACGTGGTCGATGCCCTGCTGATTCCTGGCACCCAGGCGCCGAACCACGCCATCGTGCGTGCCGAAGTGAATGGCCAGGTGTGGTGGCTTGACCCGACCAACCCGGTCTTTGCCCCAGGCCAGACCATGCCCGATATTCAAGACCGCTGGGTATTGGTCAACGATGCCCAGGGCCAGGTGCGTGAAGAACACATCCCACTGGAGCGCCCCGAAGTCTCGATACGCCTGGACAAACAGGTGCAGTACGGCAAAGAGGGAGATGGCGCGGTCAAGGCGACTATTACCTTCAGCCGCCTGCCGCTGATGCAACTGAGCGTCGCAGACCGCCAGCAAGGCACCACCGCCACCGACCAGAACATCTGCGCCAACTTCGGCAACGATATCAGCGACTGCCAGATCACCCGCGAACCCACCCGCTTTGTGGTACATGACGGCTACAGCGTCACCGCCCGCATGAACGATCAGCGCGCCCTGGAAAAACTGGCCAATGACTATGTCTACACCGACCCGTCCTTGAAAGACCGCTGGGAGGGCTACATCAACTATCGCCGCCAGGGGCAACAGGCCGACCTTTACCTGGGCAATCCTGAAACCTATGACTACACCTACACCCTGGCAGGCGGGAAGATGGAAAAAGCCATCCCCGGCTGCAAGGTACGCTCGCCCTGGTACGACCTCTACCTGGACGGAAAACTGGAGGACGGCTCGCTGCGCTATCACTATCGCCTGAGCCAGAAAAAGCGCTGGCTGACCCATGCCGAAGTCACCAGCGATGCGTTCGGAAAGATGATTGAAGAGGCCCGGGCCTGTGCCGAGCAGGTGCATCAGGTAGTAAAGCTCTAGACTGTCCCTGACACACCACGATCCAAATGTGGGAGCTGGCTTGCCTGCGATGACGGCCGGTCAGCTTGCCCATCGGTGACTGACACACCGCCATCGCAGGCAAGCCAGCCCCCACATTTTAATCCGTGTGTGTGTCAGCGGGATTCGCCGAGCAACAAGCCCTGCTCCCTTGCGCACAGCTCCACCACATAATCCCACAACACCCGCAACCGCACCGACTTGTGCAGCTCCCGGCGCGAACTGATCCAATAGCTGCGCTGGATACCCTCCGCCGGCAGCAACGGCACCAACTCTCCATCCCCAGCCGCCATGAAACATGGCAACACCGCAATGCCCAACCCCGAACGCGCCGCCTGGTGCTGGGCGATCACGCTGGTGCTGTGGAACACCACCCGGGGGCTACGGCAGAAGCTGTTGAGGAACTTCAATTCCTGGCTGAACAGCAGGTCATCGACATAATCGATCCAGGCATGGGCAGAGAGGTCTTCACGTTTTTCGATGGGCGGGTTACGCGCCAGGTAGGCACGACTGGCGTACAGCGCCAGACGATAATCGGTGAGTTTGCGCGTCACCAGTTGATCGGCGCTGGGGCGTTCCAAGTGAATGCTGATCTCCGCTTCGCGATTGAGGATGCTGACGAAACGCGGCACCGCGACCAGCTCCACCTCCAAACCTGGATAGCGTTCAAACAACCCGCCCATGCGTGCGGCCAGAAACATCACGCCCAGCCCTTCGGCTACACCAAGGCGAATCTTGCCCAGGGGCGCCGCAGAGTGGGTGAGCTCGTCTTCGGCCAGCAGTGCCACGTTTTCCATAGCTTCGGCATGTTTGAGCAATGCTTCGCCAGCAGGCGTCAGCTCATAGCCCTGGGCGTGCTGTACGAACAGCGCCGTGCCGAGGCTTTTCTCGATGGCGTCGATATGCCGCGCCACAGTGGCATGCGTGGTTTTCAGGCGTTGAGCGGCGGTGAGCAGGCGGCCACTGCGCTGCAACTCGAGAAAAAACCGCAGGTCATTCCAGTCGAACATATCGCCTCCAGAGCCTGGGCCCGCCGGCGCTGTTTAAAAACGCACAGCGGGTGGGTAAAAACTAACATTTTTAAGACGAAAACTAACAACTAGGATGGGCCCAATAAGAAAAACAAGCGAGACCCCAGATGCCCAATGCAACTGCTGAATACGATTACATCGTCGTCGGCGCCGGCCCTGCCGGATGCCTGCTGGCCAATCGTCTGTCCGTCAACCCGGCTCACCGTGTCCTGCTGCTGGAAGCCGGTGGCCGCGACAACTACCCCTGGATCCATATCCCCGTCGGCTATCTGTTCTGCATCGGCAACCCACGCACCGACTGGTGCTTCAAGACCCAACCTCAAGCCGGCCTGCAGGGGCGCGCCTTGAGTTACCCACGGGGCAAAGTGCTGGGCGGCTGCTCGTCCATCAACGGCATGATCTACATGCGTGGCCAGGCCCAGGACTACGATGGCTGGGCGGCGGCGGGCAACGCGGGCTGGGCTTGGAAAGACGTACTGCCGCTGTTCAAACAGAGCGAAAACCATTTTGCCGGCGGCTCTGAATTCCACAACGAGGGCGGTGAGTGGCGCGTCGAGCAACAGCGCCTGTCGTGGCCGATCCTCGATGCGTTTCGTGAAGCGGCTGCCCAAAGCGGCATCGCCAATATCAATGACTTCAACCAGGGCGACAACGAGGGCTGCGGTTACTTCCAGGTCAACCAGAAAGCCGGTGTGCGCTGGAATGCGGCCAAGGCGTTCCTCAAGCCGATCCGCCAGCGCCCCAACCTCACCGTGCTGACTGAGGTAGAGGTTGAGCGTGTGCTACTGGAAAACGGTCGTGCCTCGCAGGTACTGGGACGCCAACACGGCCAGGCACTGAGCTGGAAGGCGCGCAAAGAGATCGTACTGTGCGCCGGCTCGGTGGGTTCGCCGGGCATTCTGCAACGCTCAGGGATCGGCCCTTCCCATGTGCTCAAGCCGCTGGGTATCAACGTGGTGCACGAGCTGCCAGGCGTTGGCGGCAACCTGCAAGATCACCTGCAACTGCGCCTGATCTACAAGCTGGAAAATGCCCGCACCCTGAACCAGATCGCCGGCACATTGTGGGGCAAGATGGGCATGGGCCTGCGCTACCTGTACGACCGCAGCGGCCCGCTGTCGATGGCGCCCAGCCAGCTTGGCGCGTTTGCCCGCTCCGGCCCGGAGCAGACCTCGGCCAACCTGCAATACCATGTGCAGCCACTGTCCCTGGAACGCTTTGGCGAACCGTTGCACGGCTTCCCGGCGTTTACCGCATCGGTCTGCGACCTGCGCCCCCAAAGTCGCGGCCGGGTGGATATCCGTTCGACCAACCCGGCGGATGCGCCGCTGATACAGCCTAATTACCTCAGCCACCCCGAAGACTTGCGCGTGGCCGCCGACGCTATTCGCCTGACCCGGCGCATCGTCGCCGCTCCGGCCCTGAGCCAGTTCAAACCGGTGGAATACCTGCCCGGCGAAGCCCTGCGAACTGAAGAACAACTGCACGAGGCCGCTGCACGGATCGGCACCACGATTTTCCATCCGGTGGGCACCTGCCGCATGGGCGATGACAAAGATGCCGTGGTCGACAGCCAGCTGCGCGTACACGGCATTCCCGGCCTGCGCATTGCCGATGCGTCGATCATGCCGCGCATCACCTCCGGCAATACCTGCTCACCCACGCTGATGATCGCGGAGAAGGCCGCGCAGCTGATCCTGTCCCCAAACACTGTAGGAGCGAGCTTGCTCGCGAAAAACCCAACGGCACCGCGCACTACAAGGCACCCCGCGTAATCATTAACGATATTGAAGACGTTGAAAAAATAGCGGCGCCGAGGTCAGCGCCGACAGTGGAACAACAATAAATAATCACTGTGAGGGACACCCGATGTCAGAACATGCTCAACCCCTGGGCTCGGCGGCCAGTGCAAGTACCGCCAACGAATCAAGAAAGGTCATCTTCGCCTCCTCCTTGGGGACGGTGTTCGAGTGGTATGACTTTTTTCTCTACGGCGCCCTGGCGGCGGTGATCAGCAAGCAGTTCTTTGCCGGGGTCAACGACACCACGGCGTTTATCTTTGCCTTGATGGCCTTTGCCGCAGGCTTTGTAGTGCGGCCATTCGGTGCGCTGGTGTTCGGCCGCCTGGGCGATATGATCGGGCGCAAGTACACCTTCCTCGTGACCATCATCCTGATGGGCGTGGCAACCTTCTGCGTCGGGTTGCTGCCGACCTACGCCAGCATCGGCATTGCTGCGCCGATCATCCTCATTGTGCTGCGCATGCTGCAGGGTCTGGCGCTGGGCGGTGAGTACGGTGGCGCCGCCACCTACGTGGCCGAGCATGCGCCACCGGGCAAGCGCGGCCTGCACACCAGCTGGATTCAATCCACCGCCACCCTCGGCCTGCTGCTGTCGCTGCTGGTGGTGCTGGCCTGCCGTTACTTCACCGGCGATCAGTTCGAAGTGTGGGGCTGGCGCATTCCGTTCCTGTTTTCCATCGTGCTGCTGGGCATCTCGACCTGGATCCGCATGAGCCTGCACGAATCGCCCGCCTTCTTGAAGATGAAAGAGGAAGGCAAGGCCTGCAAGGCGCCGATTCGCGAGTCCTTCGGCAAATGGGAAAACCTCAAGGTGGTGCTGATCGCGCTGTTCAGTATCAACGGCGGGCAGGCGGTGACCTTCTACGCGGCGCAGTTTTATGTGCTGTTCTTCCTCACCCAATTCCTGCGCATGGACCCGGCCCTGGCCAATATGCTGTTGATCATCAGCGTGGTAATTGGCGCGCCGTTCTTTATCCTGTTTGGTTGGCTGTCGGACAAGGTCGGGCGCAAGCCAGTGCTGATGCTCGGCCTGCTGCTGGCGACCGCCCTGTACTTCCCGATCTTCAAGGGCCTGGCGCACTACACCAACCCGGCAATGGACCAGGCCAGCCGACAGGCGCCGATCACCGTACTGGCCGACCCGGCCACCTGCACCTTCCAGTTCGACCCGGTGGGCAAGGCCCGTTTTGACAGCCCGTGCGACAAGGTCAAGACCTTCCTGGTCAAACAGGGTCTGCCCTACAGCAGCGCCGCCGCCCCTGTGGGCAGCCCGGTGCAAGTGAGCGTCGGCGATGTGCGTATCGACGGCTTTGATGAAGCGGCCCTGCGGGGCGCTGTGGCTCTGGCCGGTTACCCGTCATCGGCAGATGTGGCCCAAGTCAACAAGCTGATGGTGGTGGTGCTGATCGTGGTGCTGATCTTCATCGCTGCTATGTGCTACGGGCCCTTGGCAGCGCTGATGGTGGAGCTGTTTCCGACGCGCATCCGCTACACCTCGATGTCCCTGCCCTACCACATCGGTAACGGTTGGTTTGGCGGGTTCCTGCCGACGGTGTCGTTTGCCTTGGTGGTGTATACCGGCGATATCTTCTATGGGTTGTGGTACCCGGTGGTGGTGACGGGCGTGAGCCTGATCGTCGGATTGTTCTGCCTCAAGGAAACCCGGCATGTGGATATCGAAAACAACTGATACCTCTGCCCTGTAGGAGCGAGCTTGCTCGCGAAGAACCTGAGAGCAACGCGGGGCACCAGGCGCCCCGTGTCATCGTTAACGACCTTCGCGAGCAAGCTCGCTCCTACAGCGGCGTATGGCACCCACACAAATTGCTGTACATCCATACAGATAATGGTTGCTCAAACCCCTTCAAATAAGCATCCTGCAAGGCATCAACCCGATCTGATGTGATGACCATGCGGCTGTACCTCTGTGAAAAACCCTCCCAGGCCAAGGATATCGCGGCCGTGCTCGGTGCCAGCCGCCGCGGCGATGGGTGCTGGCTGGGTAATGGAGTCACGGTCACCTGGTGTATCGGCCACCTGCTGGAAACCGCCCCGCCCGACGCCTACGACGCCAAATACAAACGCTGGGTGCTGGCAGACCTGCCGATCGTCCCGGATAAATGGAAGATGCTGGTCAAGCCCAAGACAGCCAGCCAATACAAGGCCGTCAAGCGCTTGCTGGGGGAAGCCCAGGAACTGGTGATCGCCACCGACGCCGACCGTGAAGGCGAGATGATCGCCCGTGAACTGGTGGAACACTGCCGCTACCGCGGGCCGATCCAGCGGTTGTGGCTGTCGGCACTTGACGACGCCTCCATTCGCAAGGCCTTGGCGGCGCTCAAACCCGGTGCAGAAACCTTCAGCCTGTATCACTCGGCCCTGGGGCGCTCGCGCGCCGACTGGCTGATAGGTATGAACATGAGCCGCCTGTTTACCCTGCTGGGGCGCCAATCCGGTTACCAGGGCGTACTCCCGGTAGGCCGGGTGCAAACCCCGACCCTGCGCCTGGTGGTGGACCGTGATCGCAGCATTGCCGACTTCGTGCCGGTGGCCTACTGGGCCATTGATGTCGACCTGCGCCACGAGCACATGACCTTCACCGCCCAATGGCGCGCCCCTGAGGATGCCTGTGACGACCAGGGCCGTTGCCTCAACCCGCAACTGGCGCGGGACACCGCCGACGCCATGCTCAACGCCGCCACGGCGCGGCTGGTGAAGCTGCGTACCGAGCGCATGCGCGAAGTGGCGCCCCTGCCCTTCGACCTCGGCACCTTGCAGGAGATCTGTTCGAAGAAGCTCGGCCTGGGTGCCCAGGAAACCCTGGATATCGCCCAATCCCTGTACGAAACCCACAAGGCCATCACCTACCCGCGCAGCGATTGCGGCTACCTGCCATTGAGCCAGCACAGTGAAGCGCCGAAGATCCTTGCGGCGCTGGGCCGTGCGGACACGGCGGTCAACGAGCTGATGTCGCACATCGACCCTCGGCGCCGTTCGCGGGCCTGGAACGACGCGAAAGTCAGCGCCCACCACGGCATCATCCCCACCGGAGCCGGCAAGGAGCTCAGCCAACTGACCGGCAAGCACCGTGCGGTCTATACGCTGATTCGTGCGCGCTACCTGGCGCAGTTCCTGCCCAACCATGAATACGACCGCACCCAGGCCGATTTCGACTGTGCCGGCCAGGCGCTGCGCGCGGTGGGCAAAGTCATTATTGAACCGGGCTGGAAACGCGCCTTGCCCGAAGCGCTGGCACCCGCCAAAGGTCGCGAAGCGCCTGCGCCCCAAGCTTTGCCGACGCTGGTGCAGGGCCACGACTATGCCGTGGCCAAGGTCAACCTCAAAGACCTGTGGACCCAGCCGCCCAAGCCCTTTACCGAAGGCGACCTGATCAAGGCCATGAAAAACGTCGCCAAGCTGGTGGAGGACCCGTTGCTCAAGCAAAAACTCAAGGACACCACTGGCATCGGCACCGAGGCCACCCGCGCCGGGATCATCCAGGGCTTGCTGGATCGCGGTTATCTGGTGAAAAACGGCAAGGCCCTGTCGGCAACCCCGGCCGCGTTCAGCCTGATCGACGCGGTGCCCCGCGCCATCGCCGACCCCGGCACCACCGCCATCTGGGAACAGGCACTGGACATGGTACAAAGCGGCGAAATGAGCCTGGAGGAATTCGTCGCCAAGCAAGCGGCTTGGATGAGCAAGCAGGTGGCACGCTGTAACGGCATGCGCATGACTATCACTGGCCCCGCCAGCCCGGCTGGCCGAGGTGCGACGCCGTGGAAAAAGAAGCGCAAGGCCGCCCCACGTAAAGCTGGCACCAACCCCAAGCACGGAAAAAAGCCGGCAAATGCGGGATAAATACCAAAAAAGACTGGCACATGACGTTTTTCGACAGGTTTAACGCCGCATTGGCCCTTGCTCCGGCGGGTTCGGTCTAGGATTCTGTAGGGGATCTGGACTACCAACAACAACACCGGAGTGGCCGCCATGAAGACCGTCGCACAACTGCTGAAAGCCAAGGACCAGAAAAACCAGGATGTCCACACGATCAAATGGGACCACACCGTATTTGAAGCGCTGGTGCGGATGTCGGAGAAAAACGTCGGTGCCTTGCCAGTGGTCAGGGATGACGTGGTGGTCGGCATCATCAGTGAACGGGATTACGCACGTAAAATCATGCTCAAGGGCCTCTCGTCAGTTACCACCAAGGTCCATGAGGTGATGAGCTCGCCGGTGATCACTGTGGATACTCACAAGAGTGTCGAGGAATGCATGAACATCATGACCGACAGTCACCTGCGCCACCTGCCGGTGGTCGAAGACGGCAAACTGCTGGGCCTGCTGTCTATCGGTGACCTGGTCAAGGAAGCAATTGCCGAACAAGCGGCCTTGATCCAGCAACTGGAACAGTACATCCGCGGCGAATAGGGGGAACCCATGCTCGACACGCTGGACCATCAGGAAGACCACCTCGATACTCTGCACCGAGCCATGTCCGGCCGGCGTTTCCTGGTGCTGACCGGCGCAGGGATAAGTACATCTTCGGGTATCCCGGATTACCGGGACGGGGAAGGTGTACGCCGGGGCAAGCCACCGATGATGTACCAGGAGTTCCTCGCCACTCCCGAGGCGCGGCGCCGCTACTGGGCGCGGGCGATGCTGGGGTGGCCACGGGTGCGCATTGCCCAGCCGAACAAGGCCCACCTGGCGCTCGCGACGCTGCAGCACCGTGGCCATATCAGCGGGCTAATCACGCAGAACGTCGACACCCTGCATGACCAGGCCGGCAGCCAGGATGTGATCGAGCTGCATGGCAGCTTGCATCGGGTGCTGTGCCTGGATTGCCAACTGCGCAGCGAGCGCGACGTGATCCAGCGGCAGATGGAGGTCGATAACCCGCACATGGCACAGGTTCATGCGGTGCAAGCGCCGGATGGCGACACCTTGCTTGATCCGGCGTTTGAACAGCACTTCCAGGTACCCCGCTGCCCGCACTGCAATGGCGAACGGCTGAAACCGGATGTGGTGTTCTTTGGCGAAAACGTCGCGCCGGCGACGGCGCTCAAGGCAATGACGGCGGTAGAGCATGCCGAAGGGCTGTTGGTGGTGGGGTCGTCGCTGATGGCCTATTCGGCGTTTCGCCTGTGCAAGGCGATGGTTGAACAGGGTAAGCCGGTGATTGCCATCAACCTGGGCAAAACTCGGGGGGATGAGCTGCTGCAGGTGAAGATCCAGGCCTCGTGCGAGCGGCTATTACCCTTACTGTCCGAGAGATTGAGATAGCGACGCATCAACATCTGGGAGCTGGCTTGCCTGCGATAGCAGTGTGTCAGGCGAACATGTACTCACTGACACATCGCCATCGCAGGCAAGCCAGCTCCCACAGGGGATCTGCGTAAACTCGCCACCAAAACCCTGCGACCCACCGCACAAAAAATGACGCCCAAGTCACGTTTTCGCGCATTCCCCCGTCCCCACGGCAATTTATGTAGTGAGCAAAAATAATCACTACATAACCGTTGACGTAACCTTTTTGTCCTTGCATGATCTAGACGTCTCTCGGATCGGGAGCGTTGGTAACAAGCGTTTCGAACAGGCTCGTCTGACCGCCGAGCTGTTTTTCCGGATGTGCACTGCCCACAAGGCAGATCGATGAAGCTGACCGGCCCCGGAAGGGGCAGGTACAAGGCGCTCAAACGCGGCTTGTCTTCGCAATCAGAGCATTGCGTAGCAGTTCATCAGCAAGACTACATGCATCAGCTTCAAGACCCTGCCCATATTCGGCAGCCCGTCGCTGACGCCCGGTTTTAGTGACCGGAGACAACTTACTGGTATTAACGAATCAACTGATAGATCGCCAACTGGTCAAGGGGCTTACACATGAATCTGAACAACCAACCAACTATCGATGAATTGGCTGAGATGTTCGCAGCGCAGAAAGACACACTCGACGACCATATCCTGTGGATTGGCAAATCGGGCGAAGTGCAAATTGACTGCCTGGCGCCCCATACCGAAGAAGCCGAGTTTGACCGTAACAACCGTGAGCTGGCGGCGCGCCTGAAGATGTACCGCCGTGGCCAGGGTTATGTCGGCAAGAAGGCCGCCGCTGATCGCAACTTTATCGAGCAAGTGTTCGACACACTTAACAATGCCTGGGCGTCTTTCAAAGACAGCTCGCAAGTTAAAGTGATCGACCGTTACTACTAAGTAGTGCTCAATCAATGTGGGAGTTGGCTTGCCAGCTCCCACATTTGTATTTACTGATTTAAAAAGTTGGAAACCTGCCCTTCCCCGCCTCATCCCGAAAGATATCAAACAACACCTGCGCCGCCGCCGACAGTTCATGCCCCGGCTTGGTCAGCACCCCAATCGGCCGCTCGATCACCGGGCCAGTCAAGGTAATGCAATGGGCTCCCGCCTCCTCCATCTGCCTGGCGCATAACGCTGGCACTGCACTAACCCCCAAACCGCTGGCAACCATCTTGCCCACCGTCGCCAGTTGATGGCTTTCCAAGGCAACGGGCAATTTCATCTGCAAGGCGCCGAGGTGTTCTTCCAGCATCACCCGCACAGTGGAAGGCCGCTGCAGGGTGATGAACGGCTGCTCCAACAAGGCTTTCCAGTCGATTTCAGCACGCTGTGCCAAGGGTGAATCCCCCGGGACCACGGCGACAAAGCGATCCAGGTACAACGGCGTGAACGCCAATGACGAACCATCGGACGGCTCGAACGCCACCCCGAGCTCCACCTGACGGTCGCGCACCATCTCCAGCACCTGCTCATTGATCAGGTCATGCACCGTCACGTTCACCTGAGGGTAACGGGCGCGGAATATCTTCAGGATCGGCGGCAACAGGTTGCCGGCGAACGACGGCATAGCGGCCACCGTGACGCGCCCGCGTTGCAAGGTAAAACGCTGGCGCAGCTCGTCTTCGGCGTTGTCCCAATCGGCAATCAGCCGGCGGGCCAGGGGCAGCAGGGACTCGCCTTCAGGGGTCAGCGCGACGTTACGCGTATTACGGCTGAACAGGCGCCCGCCCAAGCCTTCTTCCAGGCCCTTGATGGTCAAGCTCAACGCCGATTGAGAGAGGTGCAAACGCTCACAGGCCGCGGCAAAACTCAGGCTTTGCGCGACGGCGAGAAAGGCACGCATCTGTTTAACGGTCATGACGCAGCTCCGGACGACGATTGGACTATGCTGTTTTCTAAATCAATCAACCTTAAAAAACAACTTAACAAATCAATCCGCTGGCGCAACACTCGACTTACTGGCTGGACCACAAACAATAAAAGAGGTGCATATGGCAGGTTTCGATAAACGCGTGGCGTCCTATGAAGAAGCGCTGGCAGGCCTGGAAGACGGCATGACCGTGCTCTCCGGTGGTTTTGGCCTGTGTGGCATTCCGGAAAACCTCATTGCCGAAATCAAGCGCAAAGGCACCCGCGACCTGACGGTGGTTTCCAACAACTGCGGCGTCGATGGCTTCGGCCTGGGCGTGCTGCTGGAACAGAAGCAGATCAGCAAAGTGATCGCTTCCTACGTGGGTGAAAACGCCCTCTTCGAGAAACAACTGCTCAGCGGCGAGATTGAGGTGGTGCTTACCCCTCAAGGCACCCTGGCAGAAAAAATGCGCGCAGGCGGTGCCGGCATCCCGGCCTTCTTTACCGCCACCGGTGTCGGCACCCCCGTTGCCGAAGGCAAGGAGACCCGCGAATTCAAGGGTCGCCCGTATCTGATGGAAGAGTCCATCACCGGCGACTTTGCCATCGTCAAAGGCTGGAAAGCCGACCACTTCGGTAACGTTATCTACCGTCACACCGCCCAGAACTTCAACCCGCTGGCCGCCACCGCCGGCAAGATCACCGTGGTCGAAGTCGAGGAAATCGTCGAACCGGGCGAGCTGGACCCGGCGCAGATCCACACCCCTGGCATCTACGTCGACCGGATCATCTGCGGCACCTTCGAAAAGCGCATTGAACAGCGCACCGTCCGCAAATAATCCCCGTCCAGAACAACAAGAGGAAACAATCATGGCGCTTACCCGCGAACAAATGGCTCAACGCGTTGCCCGCGAGATGCAGGACGGTTACTACGTGAACCTCGGTATTGGCATTCCGACCCTGGTGGCCAACTACATCCCCGACGGCATGGAAGTGATGCTGCAATCGGAAAACGGCCTGCTTGGCATGGGCCCGTTCCCGACCGAAGAAACCATCGACGCCGACATGATCAACGCCGGCAAGCAGACCGTCACCGCACGCATCGGCGCCTCGATCTTCTCTTCCGCCGAGTCGTTCGCGATGATTCGCGGTGGGCATGTCGACCTCACCGTACTGGGCGCATTCGAAGTGGACGTACAGGGCAACATCGCTTCGTGGATGATTCCCGGCAAGCTGGTCAAGGGCATGGGCGGTGCCATGGACCTGGTGGCCGGCGCAGAAAACATCATTGTGATCATGACTCACGCATCCAAAGACGGTGAGTCCAAGTTGCTCAGCCAATGCAGCCTGCCGCTGACCGGTGCCAACTGCATCAAGCGTGTGCTCACGGATCTGGCGTACCTGGAAATCGAAAATGGCGCTTTTGTCCTCAAGGAACGCGCACCTGGCGTCAGCGTTGAAGAGATTGTGAGCAAGACCGCCGGTAAACTGATCGTCCCGGACCACGTTCCAGAAATGCACTTCCAGTGAGGACAGATTCCATGCAAGACGTCGTGATTGTTGCTGCCACCCGCACCGCCGTGGGCAGCTTCCAAGGTTCGCTGGCGAACATTCCGGCCCCGGAACTGGGCGCCGCCGTGATCCGTCGCCTGCTGGAGCAGACCGGCCTGGACCCGGCGCAAGTGGATGAGGTGATCCTCGGCCAGGTGCTCACCGCAGGCAGCGGCCAGAACCCGGCGCGCCAGGCTTCGATCCTTGCCGGCCTGCCCCATGCCGTGCCGAGCCTGACTCTGAACAAGGTCTGCGGTTCGGGCCTCAAGGCCCTGCACCTGGGCGCCCAGGCCATTCGTTGCGGCGACGCCGAGGTGATCATTGCCGGTGGCATGGAGAACATGAGCCTGGCCCCGTACGTACTGCCTGCCGCACGCACCGGGTTGCGCATGGGCCACGCGAAGATGATCGACAGCATGATTACCGACGGCCTGTGGGATGCGTTCAACGATTACCACATGGGCATCACCGCCGAGAACCTGGTGGACAAGTACGGCATCAGCCGCGAAGCTCAGGACGCCTTTGCCGCCGCCTCCCAGCAAAAAGCTGCCGCCGCTATCGAAGCCGGACGCTTTGCCGATGAGATCACGCCAATCCTGATTCCCCAGCGCAAAGGCGACCCGGTGGCCTTCGCGGTGGACGAACAACCCCGCGCCGGCACCACCGCCGAATCCCTTGCCAAGCTCAAGCCTGCGTTCAAGAAAGACGGCAGCGTCACCGCCGGCAACGCCTCCAGCCTGAACGACGGCGCTGCGGCCGTGCTGCTGATGAGCGCCGACAAAGCCAAGGCACTCGGCCTGCCCGTACTGGCGCGTATCGCCAGCTACGCCAACGCGGGCGTCGACCCGGCCATCATGGGCATCGGCCCGGTCTCGGCCACCCGCCGCTGCCTGGACAAGGCCGGCTGGCAGCTTGCGGACCTGGACCTGATCGAGGCCAACGAAGCCTTCGCCGCGCAATCACTGGCGGTGGGCAAAGAGCTGGAGTGGGACGCCCAGAAGGTCAACGTCAACGGCGGCGCCATCGCCATCGGCCACCCGATCGGTGCTTCAGGCTGCCGCGTACTGGTGACCCTGCTGCACGAAATGATCAAGCGCGATGCCAAGAAAGGTTTGGCAACGCTGTGCATCGGCGGCGGCCAAGGTGTCGCCCTGGCGCTCGAACGCAACTGAATCGGATCGCTATTGTGGCGAGGGAGCTTGCTCCAGTTGGGCTGCGTAGCAGCCCCACGCCAATAGAGCAACATAGAAAAGGCCTGGCTCCACGAAAAGCCAGGCCTTTTCTTTTATCGATCCCCCTGAATGAACTCGATCAAAATGTGGGAGCTGGCTTGCCTGCGATAGCGGTCTATCAGTCAGACCATTGCTAACTGACACACCGCTATCGCAGGCAAGCCAGCTCCCACATTTGATCTCACTGCCTGTCAGCTTGCGGCACCGCGAACACCGCGCTCGCCCGCAGCACCACCCGCTCCACCACCTGCAAACTCAACGTGGCGAACGCCATCTGCCGTCCGCGCTTGTGGCTTTCCAGACGCACCACCATCCACTCCCCTACCTGCACGGCGCCCAGGTAATCCACGGTCATGCTGGCGGTAATCAACGGCAACGGCGGCTCACTGGAAAACGCCATGGCGTACCCCATGCCGATATCGGCCAGCGTCGCCAGCACCCCGCCATGTACCGTACCGCGCCCATTGGCGTGACGATGATCGGCGCGCAAGCCGACTTCCAATTGCAAACCTTCGCCACGGCAATACGCCGGGCCGAGCAGTTCCAGCAACGGACTGCTGCGCGGCAACGGGACAAAGCCTTGGGGGACAGTCTGAGCGTTCATGGCGGATGCTTCCCTGGGGTGAGGCCTGAGGTGTACGCCAGCCCCGACCCGACAGCCACCACCATCAGCCGGGCAAATCCCGGGCAATGCTTTGCGTTAATGGGCCAGACCCGCTTTAATCTCGGCCAATTTCTCCTGCACATTTCAAGGAAACGCCATGCGCCACCTGGACGGCAACTCCCACCCGCTTCGCGCGCCGCTGTTGATCTTGCTTGCCGGCCTGGCCTTGGCCGGTTGTTCCCCCACGGACCACTCTCGCGCCACCGTCATCAATGGCGAACAGGGCAAGGCCGGGGCGCAACTGGCCTATGAGCATGAATTGACCCTGGCCCTGCCCGGCGCCCTGCTTGCGCCGCGTATGCAGGCCACTCGTGAGGCGTGTGAAACGGCGCGCTTTGGTGCCTGCAATATCCTTGGCATCACCGAAGACGGCCAAGGCGGCCAGATCATCCTGCGGATCGCGCCCACGGGTGTGGAGCCGATGGTCGCCCTGGCGGCCGAAGGCGGTAAGCTCGGCCAGCGCATCACCACTGCCGAAGACCTGGCCGATGCCGTGGCGGATGTGCGCCGCCGCCAGGACCGCCTGCAAGCTCAGCAGCAACGCCTCGATGAACTGGCCAAGCGCAAGGACATCACCGTCAGCGACCTGATCGTCCTGAGCAAAGAGCAAGCCGGCATTGAAAACGAGCTGCAGGAACTGGCTCAGGTTGCCGCCGGCCAGCAACGCCGCCTCGACACCAACCGCGTGACCTTGAACTTCCGCTCCTCCGACGGCGCCAACCAGGTGTCAAGGTTCACCCGGATGTTCAGCAACCTGGGAGACAACCTGGTGAACGGCACCGCAGACGCCCTGGAACGTGCCAGCTATGTGCTGCCCTTCGTGATCCTGGCGTTCCCGGTGGTGTGGTTGTGGGTGGGCTTGTGGCGCCGGTTCGTCAAGCGTCGCGGTTGATCAGCGCTTCATGCAGCGCTGGTAACGCTCATCCACGCGCTTGGCAAACCAGGCCGTGGTCAGGTTGCGGGTGATCTTCGGGCTCTTGAGCACAATACCCGGCAGGATCGCCCGAGGCAGCGGCTTGCCGGCCGCCTGGTCGGCCAGGCTGAAAACGCGCTTGTACAAGGTGGTGTCCTCGAAATCCAACTGCTCGCCCTGCTCCAGTTGGCTGCGGATGCTCGGGTTGCGCATATCCAACTTCGCTCCCAGTGAACGCACCGCCAGCTCGGTGGTGCCGGGCAGCAATGAGCCATAGCGGATCAAATCCCCATCCAACGCCAGCTCTTTGCCTGAAACACGGCTGACCGCGGCCTGGAACGCGGCATTGCGGCTGGCGTACCAACCGGCGTTGAAATCGGCAAAGCGGTACAGCGGCTGATCGTAGCTCACCGGGTAACCGAGCAAGTGGGCGATGCCGAAGTACATGCCGCCGCGACGGGTGAACACTTCGCGGCGAATCGTACCGTCCACCGTGTAGGGATAACCCCGCGCCTGTTTCTGCGCAAAGTCGATACTGACCTGCATGGGGCCAGCAGTGTGTACCGGGTTGAACCCGCCAAACAGCGTATTGCCCAGGGGCACCATGCTGATGAAGTCGTCAAAAATCGCGCTCAGGTCCTTTTCCGTACGGGCGGCATTCAAACGGTCGGCGTAGGTTTTGCCGGTGGGCGAGCGCAGTTGCAAGGCGCTGCGCACCACGAATGCCGGCACGTGCACCTTGCCGGCACGGCGCAAGATTTCATCCTGGGCGATCTTGCCCATGCCCGGCACTGGCGGGTCGACCTGATAGGTGGACTCCTGCTCGGTCACCGCCAGCACCGCACAGATGTTTTCGGTGCTGGGGTAGATTTTCTGGGTGTCGAACGCAGTGTAGATGTCCTGGGCCCAACCGTTACGGTCCGCAACCTTGGCCGGCAGCAGGCGCACGATCTGCGCCTTCACCTCGGCTTCACTGCGCTCGGGCTGCTGGGGGCCACGGGAAGTTGAGCACCCGGCCAGTACCAGTAAAGGAATAAGGCAGAGCAGCAGACGCGTTGAATACATGAGGCTTCCTTGGTTAACGACGGGCCGGGCAGTGCTGATATCGACAGGTAAGTCTAACCGGGGTTCGTCGGCATGCCGAACCCAGTGCCTGGCAGTAACTGAAACATCCCACACAACTGCCGGATAAGCTCTACTCCTCACCCCGGCAAACCTCTGCAAAGTCCCTCGCCTGATCAAACAGTGCGAGGGAGTGCAGATGGTTTTTTTCGTGACGCGTGCGGTTGACGGGGCCGCCACTTGAACCCGGCCATTGGCAGGCTGGCGCTGACGCCAATGAACGTGGAAACGGTCGACGTCGAGGGCGTCTTCCGTGACTTTCGCGATTGCTTGAACACCTTTGACGAGTGGGCCAAAAGCTTTTGGAGCTTCTCCGCGCTGGACGTCGAACAGGTGTTCAAGGTCGGGGATGACGTCGCGCTGGTTGCCCCGGTCAATCGCTCCCTGTTTCCCAGCAGCACCGTCGCCACCTGCCAGGCCACGGGTACCTTGACCCTGGTGCATATGTTCCAGAGCACGAGGTTCGTACCCATCGGCAACACCCCGGTGATCGTGCAACGCGTTGATCCAAACGGCGGCCCGCTGGGCGAGCCCCTCCATAAGACCATCGGCCCCAGTGGCATCCTCGAAGTCACCGAGTGCGATCGCAACCAGCAATACCGGGTGAGTTTCTACCCCAACGTTTCCCAGGATCACCTCAAGGCGCTGTATACGTCCTACCACTCAGTGATCACAGCGTTGGAAGCCCGGCTGCGCAAAGAGTGGACCGACACCTTCCAGGCCCAGTGGAAAAATTACACAGACGCCCGCCCGCTTGAGCGGCGCCGCCTGCTGGAGGCGGCCTTTGTCAGTGGATTGGGCAAGGCGCTTTACAGCCTGTGGGACAACATTGGCGAGCTGTCTGCGCTGCTGGCGGACCTCAAGCCCAACAGCGAAAAGCTACTGCACTACCTTTCGCAAACTGAGCTCGACGAACTGCTGACCCTGGGCAGTGATGCGATAGCCCAGGGCTTGTTGGTGCTCAGTGACGAGCCGCTGCTGTTTATCTACCTGTCGGCGCTGGTCAGCTGGATGCGCATGCTCCCGCCGCCAGAGATGGCGGAACTGTGGGGTGAAATTACCGGTGAGGTGCTGATCAATCTACTGCTGATTCGCGTCTTGGGTGGGATGGGCGTGGTGGCGCGATTGGGGGCTCGTGTGCTCAGTCACGTTAAATCCGGGCGGGCGCGGGCGTTGTTGGAATTGCTGGCCAAGCAGGTGACGGGGCCTCGGCTGGAAACCCATGTGGAGGCCGCCAAGCCGGTGTTGCTGAGCAGTGCGGCGACGCCGGTCAAGGCGGTGCCAGTGGTGCCGTTGAAGGCAGGCGACACGCTGGTTTCGAACCCGGTGCCGATGGTGCGCGGCAAGACCCAGCGCACCACGTTGGTTCGTCAGGAGCCTGTCGATGATGTGCCGGCTGTGGCGTCGAACCCGAAGGG